>JAFZZD010000190.1 GCA_017615955.1 Victivallales bacterium | reverse complement strand
GGGATTTCTTGCCGCTGCAACTGCCATTGCACTTGGCGCAGTTGCCGCCGCAGCCAGGATGCCTGAAGGCGTATCGCACCGCCAGCACCACAAGCGCCAGTATTACAATGGCTATTGCAAGGTTTGCAAAGTTCATTTTTCCTTGACTACTTTCTTCGCGTTTGGATCTGGACGGAACACGGCAAACAGTATGAACGCCACCACCAGCAACGCCGCAATCTGCCCAATGCCGAACGGCACATCCGCAAAGAAAAACACACCCAGGCGGAAGCACACCAGCGACAGGCAATATCCAACCAGCAGCTGGAAGCATATCGCAATGAGGCCCCACTTCGCGCTGCCCATTTCACGCCAGGTGGCGATGGTCGCCACGATACAGGGCGGGAAGAACAAGTTGCACACCAGGAAGCTGAACGCAATCAGCTTTGAGTAAAGAATTCGCAGTTCAGGCGCGGTGATTGCGGCTGGCACCATTTCCAGGAAAAGCGCCTGTATGCCCTTCAGCGTGCCGCCGCCCACGTCTGGTGCCATAATCGCCAGCGTTGCGGTGGCCTGCTCCTTTGCGATTTCTGCCGTCATGGATGCCACAGCTCCTTGCCATGTGCCGAAGCCCAGAGGCCTGAAAATCCAGGCGAAGCACTGGCCTATGTCATGCAGCATGCACTGCTCAAGTCCATCTGCGGTGCTGGCGTTGATCAGATGGAATGTCCAGTTGAAATTCATTAGCAGCCACAGCAGCACACATGCCGCGAAGATGACCGTGCCCGCCTTGATCGCATAGCCCTTGCCACGCTCCCAGGTGTGGAGGAACAGGTTCTTGGCGCTGGGCATGTGGTAGGCTGGCAACTCCATCACAAAATGCGCAGTGTCGCCTGA
Source organism: Victivallales bacterium (assembly GCA_017615955.1). The sequence continues at coordinate 12,006 of JAFZZD010000190.1, read as the reverse complement.
GAAAAGGCTGGTCTTCTTCAGTGAAAGGCCACCCACTATGACAATGGCAATGCCCAGGAAGTACATGCTTGGTCCAACCCAGTTGCTGCCAGGGAAGAATGCACCCACAATCATGGCGATGACCGCCACCTTTGCGCCACAGGGCACGAAGGTGGCGAGAATGATGGTCATCCTGCGGTCATTCAGGTTGTCTATCGTCCGTGTTGCCATGACTGCGGGCACGCCGCATCCGGCGCCCACCAGCATGGGAATGAAGGACTTGCCTGACAGGCCGAAGCGGCGGAAAATCCTGTCCATTATGAAAGCGACGCGGGACATGTAGCCGCAGTCCTCCAGGAAAGCCAGAAACAGGAACACAATCATGATCTGCGGCAGGAAGCCGAACACGGTGCCCACGCCGCCGATTATGCCATCCAGCACCAGGCTCTTTATTGCAGGGCCAGTGCCTACCTTGTCCAGTACCGTTTCCACCAGGCCAGGAATGCCAGGCACCCAGAGCCCATATTTGGCGGGATTTGGCTTGTCCTTGATTGCATCCTTGTTTTCCAGATATGCGGCATAGTCCACATATTCCGTGCGCTGAATTATTCCGTTCTCCCTGTCCTCGAAATAAACTGGGGCATTGATCAACTGCGCCAATTCTGGGATGATAATATCATCCTTTTCGCTCAGCTTGGGCTGGATGTTTTTGTCGAACAAGTCAAGTTTGGCAGCCTTTGCGGCTGCGTCGGCCTTGAGCAATGCCAGGTATTCTGACGCGATGGCCTTGTCCTGTTCAGCCTCAAACAAGGCTGTTCCCCTTTCCACCAGACGCGATGACGCCTTATATGCGGCCTCAAGTCCCTTGCGAAATTCTGCAGGGTTCGCCACGGCATTTGCGTATGCGGCCTGGAATGCATCCACCCGCAGGCTTGCATCGGCAAAGTCGCCCGATACCTTCTCCCATGTTTCAGGCTCAAATGCGATGTTCTTCTCTTTATTCGTATAGTCAGGCTCATTGGGGAGTTCCTTGCCTTCCGCCCATGCCTGCGCCTCGGCCCAATGCCAGGATGCTCTGATTTTCGCATTGGATGCCGCAATTTTCCTGTTGCGGACAACAAGCGCGTCCTTCGAGTCAAATGCCTTTTGCGCAGCGGCATTGCGCTCCTTGACTTCCTTGGATGTGAACCAGGAGCAGTCCTGCGTCCAGGCCAGGAACCAGCCTTCGCCAAACACGCCGTTGTTGGCCCAGTCTGTCATCCAGGTGCCCACGGTGGAGACCGAGATCCAGTACATGAGCCAGATCACAATGGCGAAAATAGGCAGTGCCAGGATGCGGTTGGTGACAATCTGGTCCACCCTGTCCGACATGGTCAGGCTGTTGGGCAAAGCCTTCTTCTTGACTGCGCGTGAAATCACAGCCTGTATGTAGGAATAGCGCTGGTTGGTGATGATGCTGTCTGCCTCATCGTCCATCTCCAATTCGCATTCCTTGATATGCTCTTCCAGGTGGCCATACAAATCAGCTGGCAGTTTGACCTCCTCCAGCACCTTTTCATCACGCTCGAAAATCTTGACGGAGAACCAGCGCTGGCTCTTCTTGTCCACCATATTGTCGATGGATTCCTCAATATGGGCGATGGCGTGCTCGACGGAGCCCGAAAACACATGGGGACATTCCACCTCCTTGCCTGACTTTGCAATCTCAATGGCCTTTTCAGCAACTTCCTTGCATCCTTCGCCTGTGGAGGCACTCAATGGCATGACAGAGCAATGCAGGGCGGTTGCCAGCTTTTCCAGGTCAATCTTGTCGCCATGGCGGGTAACCAGGTCCATCATATTGATGGCCACCACTATGGGAATATTGAGTTCCAGCAGCTGCGTGGTGAGATATAAATTGCGTTCGATGTTGGTGCCGTCAATGATGTTGATTATGGCGTCAGGCTTGTCATTCACCAGATACTTTCTGGTGACGACTTCCTCCAGCGTATAAGGGGACAGTGAATAGATGCCTGGCAAATCCTGGATGATGACGTCCTTGTATCCCTTGAGAACGCCGTCCTTTTTCTCGACGGTGACGCCTGGCCAATTGCCCACATACTGGTTGCTGCCAGTCAATTCATTGAAAAGCGTGGTCTTTCCGCAATTGGGATTGCCAGCCAATGCAATCTTAATCGACATAATACCAATTTCCGCAGCGATTATTCTTCCACCTCAATGGCCTCGGCCTCTGACTTGCGGATGGAAAGCTCGTATCCGCGCACCGTCAATTCCAGCGGGTCGCCGAATGGTGCCACCTTGCGTATCATGATCTCAACGCCCTTGGTTATGCCCATGTCCATGATCCTGCGCTTCAATGGACCTGTGCACAACAATTTGCTCACCCTGACTACCTGCCCTATTCTTGCGTCCTTCAATGTCATAATTCAAACCTATCTCAATCTATACAAGAATGCACTTTGCAAGACTGGCGCCAATGGCAATGCTGGTGCCCTTTACCTTCAGCACCACATCACCCTGTGCCTTGTTCACCAGGGCGATTTCCTCGCCAACCACAAAGCCCAGTTCAGCCAAATGCTGCCTGTCCTTGTCATCACCAGTGATTTTCCGGATGACATGGGTCTCGCCTATGCCCGCTTTTCCTATCGATGACATTCCAATTCTCCAAAAGTTAGTGAAATTGAATACGTAATTTAATAGAATATCTGCGTTTTCAAGCTAAAACAGGCAAAATAAGTTAAGCAGGGCTAATATTATTCGCAGCCGCGCCGCCATGTGAACGCCGAAGCGGCGCTCACTCAGGTTGCCTTAGCGATCCATACGCCGATAGCGTCCATGTGGGCGCCGAAGCGGCGCCCACTCAGGTTGGCCAACTTGTTCGATTTCGCCTGTTGGATAAAGCACGGGTTGGCCAACTTGTTCGATTTCGCCTGTTGGATAAAGCATGGGTTGGCCAATCGTGGGGAACATCCATGACTCTGCCTTGTCGCTTGGTCAACTTGAGTGAGCGCCGCTTCGGCGCTCACAGAGCCTAGCTCTAGCCCACGTAATTGAAGCTGCTCATGAACTCCTTGTACTGGGCGACGCTCATGCAGTTCTTCTTCTCGGCGGCGATGGACTTGCCCAGTTCCCCATTGCCGTAGAGCAGGTCTATCACCATGAGGGCATTGATTTTCGTGTTGTCGATGAAGGCCTTTTCATCGTCCACAATCTTAAAGTTCACGGTATGGCCGCCACCCTGGGCGCCAGGGCAACTGCCCTGCATGACAGGCATGATTGCGCATAGGTCGCCAATGTCAGTTGAGCCGCAGGTCAGCTTGTGCGCGACATCTACATCTGCGTCAGGATGGAGTTTATGCACGGCATTCTCATACAGTTTGCACATTGCATCGTTGTTAACAAGAGGATAATAGCCCGCGATGGATTCGATGGTGCAGGTGCAGCCAAGCGCGGAGGCGCAACCCTTCATGGCCTGGTCGAATGCCTCTGACAGAGCCTTCACCCTGTTCATGTCGAATGCCCGCAGCTGGTATTCCAGCTTTGCTGTGTCAGGGATAATGTTCACCGTGTCGCCGCCGCCAGTGAGAATGCCGTGCATCCTGGTGGAATTGTCCGTGCAGAACTTTTCGCGCAGGAGAGCCAGGGCGTGAAGAGCAAGATTTGCGGCGGAAAGTGCATTCTGTGAGCCGCCAGGACCTGCGGCATGTGTGGAGACGCCATGGAACGTGACCGACTTCATGCAGAAGCCATTGTGGTCATAACTGTGATAGCCGCCTGATGTGGCGTGCTGCATGATGGACATGTCCACGTCATCGAATACGCCGTCGAAAATGAGCGATGCCTTGCCTCCCAGCGCCTTGATTTTGCCTTCAGCAATGAGCTTGCTCCTGAACTCAAGTTCAATGCATTCTTCGGCAGGGCAGCCAACGAACGCCACCGCGCCGCAGAGTTCATCGCTGGCCTTTGCGTCAACCAGTCCCATTGCGGTACCCAGCATAGCCGTGATCATGGTATGATGCCCGCAGGAATGCACTGCGCCCGTCTTCGGGTCAGCTTCTGGATGGGTGGGCAATATGAGGGAATCCATTTCGCCAAGCACGGCCACAGTGGGGCCTTCGCCGCATTCCAAGTCCGCCCGCAATCCAGTGATGGAATATCCAGTCCTGGGCGAAAGGCCCAGTTCCTTTAGCACCTTTTCTGACAAGGCAGCCGTCTTGTATTCCTTGTATCCCGGCTCCGGATTCTTCCAGATATTGTGCCCGATGGCGATTATCTCCTCACGGCGCCTGTCAATTGCCGCCAATACATCCCGTTTCAATTCCTCAATGCTGCGCATACTTCCATTTCCTTATGTTTTAGTGTGACATTGCGCATTTCGCGCTAGTTTTGAAATTACCTCAAGTGACAAAAGTGCCTGGTGGACATACCCTCTGGCTAAAAGCCTGAGCTACGTTTCTCCCCTTGGAGAATGGGGAATCATCCTTGACGCAAGGCAGGCGGACAGCGCGGCAAAGACGGCAAATCCCAGGAATAGCCAGGAAAATCCCGTTGGCAGCCCATGTGGAGACGCAAGCCACGCCGTACCCGCCAGCCATGAGACAAGAAGCCGTGAGCCGCCCGCGCTACTGTAGTAGAAGGCATTGCAGAATGCCATGGTCATCGCCGCATTCTCGTTTTGCGAGAATTGCATCATCAACGCCGAGCTGACCACGGAGAATGCAGCCACCGCAAAGCTGACGCACATCAGGCTTAACGAGAGAAGGACGCACAGCGCAGGACCTGGCGTTCCATCAAGCAGGAAGAATAGCACCGTGGCAGGAAGGCTTCCCAGCGCAAACAAGGCAGTGATTCTTCTGGGGGAGCTTCTTTTCACCAAATTGTGCACAAACCAATAGCCCAGCATCATTCCGATGAAGGACGCACCTGAAACATAGACGATTCTGTCGTCTGGAAGGCACAGTCTCTTCAGGTGCATGATTGAAACTGGTATGATGGCGAATGAGCCGAGATTGAATAGGCATTGAAACCATGCGAAACGCCGTATTTCAGAATTGGCGGCGATTCTGCGAAGGCACTGAAATGATGAGACAGGCCCATTTCCGCCAGAACTGTCCATTTGGAAATTTGGCACACCCAGTATGAATGCCAGGCGCCCGCAGAAAATCACAGCTGAAGTCAGGACCACTGCCTGAATGCGGCCCACGCTTGGTGCCGCGCCCATGAACCAGCCTGAAGCCAACACAAACAAAGTCGCGCACAATTGGTGGCAAAAGCGCATTCTGCCAAGAAAGGGGATGCGGTCCTGTGCATTGAGAAAGCTGTTGAGCAAGGGAAACCATCCAGCGACGAAGCCAGACTGGACCAGAGCCGCGCATGTCACACCCCAGATGATGGTAGAGGCGCCGCCAAGCCAGGGAGCACAGCCCGCTATGATGTAACCAGTTGCGGAGATCATGCAGGCGGTCAGCGCAAGGCGTCGCACACCTAGGAACGGTGCAATCAAAGCCATCGGAATGACGGCTAGCCCATTGAACAGCGGCAGCGCGGACGTGGAGAAAAGCGCCCCCGTGTTGCTGGCGCCTAGAGAGGACGCGAAAAGCAGGATGATGGCGCTGTCTGTCATCGCCGTTTCGCCAGTCACGCCGCAGCAGCTCGACAGCGTGGTCAGCAGCTTCGCCCTTTTGACGCTATTGTCTTTGGTAGGCTCTGACATAATCTATTTCAAACACTTTTGGGTATTCCATATCGGGGTCAATGTCACCAATCCAGCCGCTGTACTGGAAGAGCGCAAGAAGGATGAACATGTTTCCGCGCGGAGTCTCGCCATTGTAGCGCGCCACCTCCTCGCCATCCACGAACCAGCCTACAGTGTCAGGGTCCCATTCCGCCGCGAATTCGTGGAAATGCGTTGAGAAGTCCACTGGAAGCACTGGAGCGTAATGCGCATCAGGTGTGTAATGCAACGTCATGCGGGCCACTGAACTATCAGGCCGTATCTCCTTGCCCAGATTCTCAAATATGTCTATTTCCAGCTTTTCGCCACAGTTCACTCGCTTTTCGCCCTCTGGCGTATATTCCTGGTGCAAGGGGTCGGTGTGATGCAGCCAGAATGCGCTCATCAGACCGCCCTTTGCCGCAGGACAGCGGCATCGTGCCTCAAAGCGCCCGTATTCCTGCGCGAACTTCTCAAGGATCTGCACCTGGTCCGTCGTCTTTCCGAAACGGTGGTCGGATGTGCATACGCAGCTCACGCATCTGTCAATGGGATTCTGGCGAACTGGAAGCGTAGGCGTGATCTTGAGTTTCAGCAGACTGTCCGCCACCTCATAGCATGCATTGTGGTTCTGCCAGCGGCTGGGATGCCCGATTCTTTTGAAATACTCCTTTCTGCCAGAACGGTAGGCGGGGAACCAGTACATGTCGTCCAGCACCGGCACATCAAAGTCATCGCAGAATGTCAATTTCCACCCGTCTTTCTCGACAGGGGAACGGGGATAATCGGAATCTTGGATCATAGGTGTTTGTAATGTCCTGTTGTGGTTGTTTTGGTGTTGCAAGACCTCCAATGTGAGCTTGCTTTATGGCTCTGCGGCAGGGGAACGAAACCTTTGCGGAATTGTCCTGGGGACACCTTGAATGGCCTCCGCAATTATTTCGTTCGCGGCCTAATATAGATGGCATTTCGGAATTTACACTGTCGCTTATTTTTATCATAGCCATTGACAGCCAATCTTGTTTTTGCTATAATTTACGGAAATATAAACAAGAACAAAACAATATAGACACAATTCCAAGAAGGAGCAAAGATGAAGAGACTTTTCACATTGATCGAGCTGCTGGTCGTCATAGCAATCATCGCAATTCTGGCGGCGATGCTGCTGCCCGCATTGAGCAAGGCAAGGGACAAGGCGCGGGCAACACAGTGCCTCAACAACCTGAAGCAGATCGCCACCACATCGCATCTCTACGCAATGGACTATGACGAATGCATCGCGCCATATTACGTGAGCTACAAGGACTACTATATATCATGGAGCGGCTTGCTCTTCCTTTATAATGGCATTGACCCGAAGGTCTATAGCTGCCCCACCCCGCTGTCAAGCAGCGACGAAATCATCAATACATGGAGCACAAGCCTCATCAACACCAAGCAATACGGGCAATGGTACACCAACCGCATAAAATACGGCATGGGACAGGAACTGGGCCTGGTCTCACGCAAGGGCTTCCGCACATCGCAGGCGCTTAACCCGGCAATAACAATGAACTATGCCGACTCCATCCTTCCCACCACAAAGTTCGGCTTCTATCTCATAGGATACAACTGGACAAACGCCAGCGTGGCTGACCAGACAGTCGGCAGCATAGCCACACGCCATTCTTCCTGCGCAAACTGCGCCTTCCTGGACGGGCACGTGGAGCCATACCGCACATCCTGCTCAATATCCCAGTTTGACTACGATGCAAATGTCAATCCATACAAGTGCGGCTTGCCAGGCAGCGGATATTCCTACCAGGCGGACCTGTGGTGGGCCAGCAACCACTATGGCGCGAAGCGCGGCACCTTCTGGGCACCGTAAAAACGAGCCTTAAAAACGCATCGTCCAATTCCAACCTGAATGCGCGCCGCCTTGGCGCTCACATGAGCAGTTTATGAAACTCCAACGTACAATCCTTCTTGCCTTCAGCGTCATAGCAACTCTCTTTGCCAATGACAAGTACTACGAGACCAGGGACAATGTGATCGGGTTCCAGGACTTCCGCAGCAATCTGCCAAACCAGCTGCTGCCAACACCAAAGGAACGACGCCAGGCATATCGCATGGGCTTCTTCTATGTGCCAAAGGGCATCACCGAGGCCGTGGCAGACAAGGAGGCCAAGTGGTACAAGGACGCTGGTTTCAACATGGTGCTGGGGGACAAATACCGCATGCTCATCATCGACCTGGTGCCAGAGGAGGCGAACAAGGAGGCAAGGCGTCCCATAGACCAGATCATACGTGACACCAGGATATTCTTCCAGGCAGTGCACAAGCATGGAATGGAGACCATGCACCATGTCACCTGCACCATGGTGCCGCAGGTCCTGCTGGCAAAGCATCCTGACTGGGCGGCCATCAACCTGAACACTGGCAAGACAGACACCAACACCTACGGCACAGGCAACACCTGCATCAACAACGACGAATACTGGAACCTGTGGTTTGCGCGTCTTGAAAGGCTGCTCAAGGAATCGCCAGCCGATGCAGTGATGATAGACGAGATACAGTTCTTCGCGCCATATCTCTGCGGCTGCGCATCATGCCGTGAGAAGTTCCACAATGACACGGGATTTGAGCTTCCTCCCAATGGTCAGTTCAAGGGCTGGGGGCAAAGGCAGCCGGAGGTGCTCAGGCGCTGGCGCAGATGGCGCGGAGAAAAGGTGCTGGAGCGCCAGCAGCAGTGCCGCAGGCTCCTCAAGAGCCTCAACAGCCAGGCCGTGTTCTCCGCATACCAGTGCAACAACACCACCAGCTACAACTACTATTCCTTCGCACTGGAACCCAGCAACCTTGCGACATACGCGGACTCCGTGGGACTTGAAAGCATGCCCCATGGCCTGGACTACGCGAAATACCACCCGCTGGTCATATTCGAGCTGAAATTTCTGCATGGCATCGCCGAGCACACGGGGAATGCGCCATGGGTGCTGTTCTATGGAAAGGACAGTTTCGCCGACATGCTCACCGGCATGCTGGGATTTTTCACCGGCACCCGCCAATGGTGGTGGCAACTGGGCAAGCAGGAATTTGGCTGGAGACCCTTGCTGCAATGGGAAGTGGAGCACGAAGCACTGCTGACAGATGTGCATCCAGCCGCAAATGTGGCGATACTCTGCTCCTCAAACTGCAGGAACTTCAACGCCTTCGGCAGTTCGGAATGGGAACTGGGCATGATGGGACTGGCTAATGCCCTCACCGACCTGAACATACCATACCGCGTCATCACCGACATGGACTTCAAGGACAGCAATGCCCTGCGCAAAAAGGCAGACACGGTCATTGCAATGAATGCCCAGGCATGGACCAAGGAGGGTCTTGTGGAGCTTGAAAAGTTTGTCCGCGCAGGCGGGACACTTATCACATCAGGCGACTTCTCCAGGGCTGATGACATCGGTAACAAGCTGGAAAACTTCGCCGCCTCCAAGCTGCTGGGCTTTGACTATGCTGGGGAAATCGCGACAGGCAAGTTCCTGGACATTCCAAAGGCCAATCCTGTGACAGGTGACACAACGGGGCAATTGCCATACTCCAGGCGCATAATAAAACTGAAGAACATCGCCAAGGATATGGAGACACTGGGTTCATTCATCGCCAAGGACGGCAGCTCACATCCTGGCATACTTACGCGCAAAGTCGGTCAAGGGAGAATTGTCTATTTCGCGGGATCGCCTGAACGCTGCAGCTTCTTCCACTTCTACAACACCAACCTCATCAAGCCAGGGCAGGAATGGAAAGACCAGCGCAATCCACAGTGGAGCACGCTGCTGGCAAAAGTCGCCAATGCCTACAATGAGAATGTCATTTTCAAGGCGGGCAACTTCCCTCAAGGAGTGCTTGTGGAAGCATACAGGCAGGACAATGGCAAGGCGAAGGGCATCCAGCTGCAGATGCTGAATTTCCAGTCCATGCGGGCAAAGGGCGGCCTGCAGCCATTGCAGAACACCTACGATTTTCCTTCTGCGGCAAAGGCGCGTCCTGACAAAGGCAAGCCTATGACGCTGGATGTCCTTGCTCCTGCCACAAAGAAGGCATATCTCTTCAGCGTGGACTTCGACGAGATGGTGGAATGGCCGTTTACGCGCAAAGACGACAGGATTTTAATCGAGATACCAGAGATATACAGGCATCTTGTGCTTTACCTTAGCAGCGGAGACGATGCGGCCTTCAACATACCAGGCCGCAAGCTGGTGAAGGCATTTCCGCAGGCAAAGCCATTGCGCCGCGAGGTCAGGCCTGCGCTGGCCGCTCCATACAATCCAGAGACAGCCACGGCATTCTCCGAGGGCAAGGCATTTTCAGGCGGCGTACTGCGCAACGCATGGCATTTGAGCGAGCCGATACGAATCATCTACGGGACACGCAGCGGCAAAAACGAGATGAACGTCAAGCTGCAATTGGCCAAGGCAATGCAGTCGCCAGTCCTTGAACTAGGCGCAATGTGCGATGATGTGGCCAACAGCAAGGCACCTGTCACCATCGAGCTGGACGGGCAGAACGTGTTCACTGGCAAAGTTGACTTCCCTGACAACCGCTGGGGCGTGCGCCAATATCCGCTTCCAATGAAACTGCTTGAGGCGGGGGAGCATACCCTGCGCATTGTGAACACAGGCAATGGTCCCATAAACAACATACCCTGGCTGGGCGTGGCATACTGCCGTATCAGGCCTGCGGGCATGACGCTTCACGCCGACTTCGGCAAGGGCAGGCAAATACCAGTGTACGGGCAATTCGCTGATGTCAAGGGCAATATTGACAATGGTGCGCTGCGCTTCGGCAGCGAAAACAGCGGTGCCCGCTTCCCGGCGGACAAGCTGGCTGGCAAGCAGGGCACGATTTCATTCAAGTTCCGCATTGAGGCGCAGTCTGCGGAAGCCAAAGTTCCCAAAAATCTGGTGATGCTCAGGCCATCGAGTCTTGCGTCCCTGGCATTCACCATTAACGGCGGCAAGCAGCCCAAGCTGGCCATCACCTTCTATCACCCAATCAAGAAGGAAGGTGCGCTGCTGAACAGCAAGCAGGTGCTGGACTTCGGCAAGGAATATACGGCCACTGCTGTGTGGGACGGCAAGACCGTACGTGGCTATCTGGACGGGGAACTCATTGGCGAGGGTGCCATGCCGCCAATCACACCCAAGTTCAATGATTTGTTCATTGGTCCGTTCCAGGACAAGTGGATAAAGTGCCCTGCCTGGAACGACAGTGCCACCATCAGCGAACTCAAGGTATGGAACACCGCCATTGAACCGAAATAACACATCCACCTAGGTTAATCCATGCATGGCCTGCAATGAGTTCTTCCACATAATAAAGTCAAAGTTTCACATAAACAACCTTCAAGAAAGGAAACGACGAAAATGAAAAAGGGTTTCTTTACACTAATTGAACTGCTGGTGGTGATCGCGATCATCGCTGTCCTTGCGGCCATGCTGCTGCCAGCGTTGAGCAAGGCACGTGAGAAAGCAAGAGCAATCGCCTGCACAAACAACTTAAAAACCAATGGCTTGAACATCAATATGTACGCCGATGAGTACAGCGACTGGTACTGGCGCTTCACCGTGAGGCCAGCAGGCAGCTCCAGCGACATATATATGAACAACACTTACCATCCAATGTCCTTGTCTGGCCTCGTCAATAACCAATACCTTTGGAAAGTCATAAACGGCACGGATTCGACTTATTCCATAGTGTATGACATGAATTCCATATTGCACTGTCCCTCCGTTGATCCCGCACTCAAGTTCTACTCGCCAGCTGCCCGTGCCTGGGACTATACCTACAACTACCACGCGCAGTACGGTCCCAAGGAAGGCGGTCCGAACTGGGATCCGCCAGTCACCAGAACCTACGTCACCACGCCAAGCAACCTCCTCATGATGTCCGATGGCTCGGATGCCTACATCGGAATCAGCTCCAGCAGCAGCACAGCTGGAAAAAGCTGGACTGGTTCCACCGACAGCAGATTCTACATGAACTTCATACACAACGGGCGGGCTAACATCCTCTTCAGCGACGGGCATGTGGAGTCCAAAACCAAGACACAGATCACCAACAAGATATTCTATTACATACAGAACTGATTGTTTGCCATGTGGACAGTGGACAGTGGACTGTGGACAGTGGACAGTGGACAGTGGACTGTGAACTGTGGACTGTGGACTGTGAACTGTGGTTTGTTGGGTATCAGCGGCGAAAAGCCGCGGATAGAGGGGCGTATGCTAAATGCGGACGAGAACGCCCGAACACAAAACAGTCCACTGTCCACTGTC
>JAFZZD010000189.1 GCA_017615955.1 Victivallales bacterium | reverse complement strand
GAGGGGAAAGGGCCAACGGCCCTGTCCCCTCCCCACATACAACTATAGTGGATCTGGTATTCCAAGCCCGCCGGAGACGGCGAGGGCCTGGGCGTGGCAGATTGCCATGGCGAGGGCGTCGGTGGCGTCGAGGGCGATGTGGTTGGTTTGGATTTTGAGGAATTGAGCGACCAGGACTGCCACTTGTTCCTTGCTGGCGTTTCCGAATCCGCAGACAGACTGCTTTATGCGTCGTGGTGCGTATTCGTAGGTGCTTATGCCGTTTTCAGCCAGGGCGGCCAGCACGGTGCCTCTTGCGCTGCCCAGCATGAGGGCGGTATGCACATTTCTGAAGAAGAATGCGCCTTCCATGACTCCGTAGTCTGGCTTGTAGAGAGTGATTAGTTCACGCATTCCAATGGACAGACGGCGCAGACAGTCGCTGATTTTGTCCTTGGGTGTGTTTTTGATTACGCCGCAGTCCACTGCAGTCATTTTGCCGTTTCTGACGTCGATTATGCCCCATCCCGTGCATCTCAGGGCGGTGTCTATGCCGATGATGCGCCTTTGCAGGCTGGTATCGATTTGAGTCAGAACAGGCGCTGCTGACTTTTTCACCTGTTTAGGTTCGCCATTGCGAGCCTGTTCCAGCCATTTCTGAAGATCTGCCTCGTTCTTAAAGCGCATCATTCCTCCAGCATCTTGAGGAATTCCGCCTCATTAATGACTTTTACGCCCAACTTTGCGGCCTTTGCGGTCTTGCTGGTGCCCTCGCTGCCAGCGCCTGCCACCAGGAAATTCGTGTTGCCTGAAACCGAAGTGCCCACAGAGCCGCCTGCGGCGCGTATCTTGTCGAATGCGGCCTCTCTTTCCATGGATTCCAGCTTGCCAGTGATGACAAAAGTCAGCCCCGCCAGCTTGGTGCTTGCGCCTTCTGAGGGCACTGCACCCTGTGGCGAAATGCCCAGTTCATGCAGACGAGCGAGAATGTTCTTGCCAATGTCGCTGGCAAAGAATGCCAATACGCTCAATGCCGTCTTCTGGCCGATGCTGGTGGTGGCGTATCCCTTCTGCTTGGACTTGGACTGACGTATCAGACCCAGCGGCAAAAGTATCTCTGCCAGTTCACGTGGCGTGGTTGGCAAATCATCCGTGCTATATGGGCATGGACGGAACATATCGTATTTTACGCCCGTCTCCGCATCACAAAGAGCGGCCAACGCCCGCAGTATGCGTGATGACGCCAGTTCCTCAAGATTCTTGTGCACGCGTCCAAGCTCGATTGCGGTGGCGGCGCCCACTTCTGGAATGCCCAACGCATGGAGCCATGCGGAGAGCGGTTTGCTGCGGCTGCGTTCAAGAGCCTCTATCAGCTTCTGGCCATTCTTGCCGAAAAGGCGCGGCTCATTCTCCGTGCCCAGGTTCAGTTTCATTAATGTTTCCTGGCTGACAGAGAACAAGTCCAGTGGTTCCTTGATGACATTGTTCTCAATCAGGGCTGCTGCCACGCTGGGTCCCAGGCACTCCAGGTCAAGGGCATTTCTAGCGGCAAAGTACTCCACACGCCGCATGGCCTGGGCTGGACAATACAAGTTCACGCAGCGCCACGCAACGAATTTTGCGTCCTTCTCGACGGGACCGCCGCAGGCAGGACATTTGCCGCCAATGTGCTCAAACAAACTGAATGGCTTGGCATCTGGCGGACGTTTTGCCATGACCACCGAGGCCACTGCCGGAATGACGTCCCCCGCCTTTTCAATGAGTACGGTGTCGCCGATGCGAATATCCTTCCTCTGGATATCGTCCTCATTATGCAAAGTGGCGCGTGAGATGGTTGAGCCAGCCAGGAACACAGGCTCCAGCTCCGCAACTGGGGTGAGCACGCCAGTGCGACCAACCTGCACGGTTATTGCCTTAAGCAGAGTGGCGCATTGCTCTGGTGGATATTTGTATGCCTTTGCCCAGCTGGGGGCCTTGGCTGTCATGCCCAGTGTTTCCCTTTGTGCGAAGGAATCCACCTTGATGACTGCGCCGTCAATGTCGTATGGGAAGTCGTACCTTCCATCGTGGATATGGCGTATTGCGGCGATGACGCCCTCCGTGTCATCCGCCTCGCCGAACCAGGACTGCACCTTGAGACCAAAGCGGCGGAATGCCAGGAAAAGCTCAAGCTGACTGTTGATGTCAATGCCCTTGAGTTCGCCCTGGGCATAGAACACGGCATCCAGCGGACGACGCGCAACCTCCTCCACATCCAGCAGCTTGATTGTGCCAGCGGTGGCGTTTCTTGCGTTGGCGAATTCGTCCTCGCCTTCGGCAATGCGCTGCGCGTTCAGGTGGCTGAAACCCTCGCGGCTCATATACAATTCACCACGCGCCTCGAACACTTCGGGGAATGGTCCTGGTCCAGCAAGCCGTTGCGGTATGCTTTGCACCGTGCGGATGTTTACCGTCACATCATCGCCCTCCTTGCCATTGCCGCGGGTGAGCGCCTGCACCAGCACCCCATTTTCGTAGCGGATGCTGATGCTGATGCCATCCACCTTGGGTTCTATGGTATAATGCACTGCCTCGCCAATGGGCAGGTTCTTTGCAATGTAAGTGGTGAATCGCCTGACATCCTCCTCGTTGTAGGTGTTGTCCAGGCTCAACATGGGCACCTTATGCGGACGGGTCACAAAGCCCTCCAGATGGTCGTCTCCCACCTTCTGCGTAGGGGACGCGTCTTTCTTGAATTCAGGGAATGCGGCTTCCAACTGCCCCAATTCCGCCAGCAGTGCATCATACACGAAATCGCTGACCACTGGCTTTGCCTCCGCATAGTACCTGCGGTTGTATTCGTCAATTTCCTTGCGCAGCGCCTCTATGCGTGCCTGCGCCTGCTCCTTTGTCATATCCATAAATAATTATCCCTATTCCAGTTCCTCTATCAGTGGTGCACCAGTAAGGCAGTCCACATCCATTTGGTAATAGCGTCCTCCCACCCTGAAACGGAGGGGCTTTCCAGCTGCCTGCCCGTCCTCGAAGAATGCGAATGACACTGAATCATACTGGTCAAGTCCAGTTTCTGCGGGCAGCCATTCCACGCCGCCAGAGATGGGATATGAGGTTTTTGACTGAAATGCCACCACCGAGGCAGCCGCTGCCTCCTCCGTCTTCTTCACTGGAGGCTGCCAGTCCTGCCACTTGGACAGATTGTCCGAAAGTTGTTCCACCTTGAACTCGCCAGCCTCTTCGTCCAGCACCAGAAGCAAAGGCGTACCAGTGGCACGCGCCCTCATGCCAACCTCACGCACGGCCTGCCTTATGCTGGACAATGCGCCCTCCACTTCCAGACGCCGCGGTGTCTTGGCGACTTGCGGAATGGCAAAAACCGCCACAAGCACCATAATCATGGCCACGACTATGATTTCCAGAAATGTAAAGGGATGCGATTTCATCAAAAAAAACTTAATTCCAGCAGGAGATATCCTCGTTGTAGCCATCGCCACCGGAGGTCTTGTCCGCGCCGTAGCTGATGATGTCAAATGGCATATTGTCCGCGCCAGGCACGGTATATTCGAAGTCGCCATCCCATCCGTCCTTGGGCAGGTTCTTTGCGTCCAGGTAGGGGCCATTCCACTTGTCATTGCCAGGATTTGTGATAAGGTCCTGCAACGAAGCTGGATATGCGGACATATCCATGTAGAACTGCTGCACGGCGCTCTTTAGATTCACCAGCTGCGCCTTTGTGCTCTTGACCTTCGCCTTGTCCAGGCTGCCCAGAATGTTGGGTCCCACCAATGCCGCCAGCATCGCGATTATGACAACCACAATCATAATCTCAATCAGTGTGAACGGATTGCTGCGCCTTGCCCTACTCTTCTCTCTCTTCATCATAATCTCCTTGTTTTGCATCATCAATATATCAACAAACCTCTAATTACTTGCATGTCTCCATTGCGACGGCGAGGACGCCGTCGCTACTACATTCGACGGCGGGG
>JAFZZD010000188.1 GCA_017615955.1 Victivallales bacterium | reverse complement strand
GGCACTAGCCGCTTCGCGGCTTCCATTTACCTGCCTCATGGAGAACGTAGCGTAAATGTCACCGCTTCCCTGGTGCGTTTTTTGCCTGGATTAGACACAATATGATTATGCAAAGCAGGCCGATGGAGTCTGTGATGTGCCCAGGATAGACCATAAGCAGGCCAGTTGCCGCAAATAGCAGGCGCAACACTAGATGAACTGGCCTGAACAAATGCCCGTTCAATGCGACGCCGATGCCGAAAAGCCCGATTATTGCCGTTCCCACAATCAGCGCAATTTCCAACGCAATGTGCAGTGGGCTTCCATTCAGCCCCTCAAGCAGCATGTTCGGACTGTAGGCGAAGATGTAGGGCACGATGAAAGCGGCAATTGCCAGCTTCGTGGCATTGAAACCAGTCTTCATTGGGTTGGCCTTTGCGATGGCAGCGCCTGCGTATGCGGCCAGTGCGACTGGCGGCGTTATGTCTGCAACAATCCCGAAGTAGAACACGAAGAAATGTGCCACCACTGGATGGAAGCCCAGCTGGACCAGAATGGGAGCGCATGTGGAGGCCATGATGCAGTAGTTTGCGGTGGTGGGTACTCCCATGCCCAGTATTATGCAGCATATCATTGTCAGCACCAGACCGATGATGGTGGCGTTGCCCGCCAGCTTGACAGTGGCGTTGATGACGATTGAGGCAAGTCCTGTTGTGGTGATGCATCCTGCGATGATGCCCGCCATGGCGCAGGCGACTGCAACCGTGATCGTTCCTCGCGCGCCTGCCGCCAGAGCATCGAAGGTGACATTTGCCGTGCCCTTTGCGGCATTGCGCAGTGATGCCTTGAATGTGTTCTCGCCAAATGCGCGTGCCGTGAAATGCACGAAGCCAATCAATATTGCCACTACGATGGAGATTGCGGCGGAGAATGCCATGGTGCGTGCTCCCGTTGAGACTAGCGCCACCAGCAGGAACAGAGGTATCGTCAAGTAGCATGAGCGCAGCAGATGTCCCCACGTGGGCAGTGAGGAGGAAGGCATTCCCTTCAATCCAAGGGACTTTGCTTCAAGGTGGACTGCTATGAAAATGCCGGCGAAATACAGTATGGCGGGAATGGTCGCCTTCAATGCGACCTTGATGTATGGAATGCCCATGTACTCCGCCATGAGGAAGGCGGCTGCCCCCATGATGGGGGGCATCAGCTGCCCGCCTGTGGAGGAGGAGGCCTCAACGGCGCCTGCGAAATCCGGGCCGTATCCAGTGCGCTTCATCATTGGAATGGTGACGGAACCCGTGGTGACTGTGTTGCCAACCGATGAGCCGGACACCATGCCGCACAGCGCCGAGGATATGACTGCCACCTTGGCGGGACCGCCGCTTGACCAGCCAGCCAGACGGTTGGCCAGGGAAATAAAGAAGTTGGCGATTTCAGTTCTCTCCAGGAATGCGCCGAATATTATGAAGAGCACAATGTACGTGTAGCATACATTCACTGGCGTGCCTAGTACGCCCGATGTCGAATAGAACAGGGTGTAAACCACATCGCGCAGGACGATGTTGAACGGAGTGGAGGCGAAGGACAGTTTGTTGCAGAAGGTGTAAGCCAGCAGGGAACCCGCGACAATCAGAATTGGAAGACCCACGCAGCGTCTGCACAGTTCCGCCAGGCAGAGAAGTCCCACTATGCCAATGGCAATCTGAAGTCCGCCGATGCGTCCCATCTGCTTGATTATGGAGAGGGCGTTTGCCGCGTGATAGAGGAAGCAGGCTGCGCCCAATGCCAGCAGCACGATGTCATACCATGGAATGCGGTCGGGCTTAAGATGTCCTCTGCGCACTGGAAAAATCAGATAGCCAGCCACATTTATCAATCCCAGGAAGAGGGACAGCCTGATTTCGGGAAGCGCTGTCGAAAACAGCGTCATATATATGCAGTAAAGGGAGAACAGCGCGAAAAAGCTTCTTACCGCCCATTCCCTCCAGCCAGTCCAGATGCGCACATTTGACTCCCTGTCATATTTGCGCATCACGGAATCTAGGTTGCCATCGTCAGCCGTGTGTTCTTCTGTCATATTGCTATTATCCCTTGAGAGTGATTAAGTGGACAGAGGGAGCTTGCCTTTGGCGTGGCGCAGGTGATGTGGGCGCCGAGGCTGCGCCCACTCAGGTTGCCTTAGCTGGAACGGCGCTCTTGGCACTAATGCATAAAACAGTCCAAAGTCCACTGTC
>JAFZZD010000187.1 GCA_017615955.1 Victivallales bacterium | reverse complement strand
CGCCGCGCACCGCCTCGCTTATCAGGAATGATTTCGCCTGCGGGTGGTAGAGTATCGTCGGGTGGAACTGGTAGAATTCCATGTTTGCAATTTCAGCGCTGGCACGGTAGGCCATTGCCACGCCGTCGCCGCAGGCCACGTCAGGATTGCAGGTGCAGAGATACACCTTTCCCGCGCCGCCAGTGGCAAGCAGGGTGTATTTGCTGAGGAATGTCTTTATCTCCTGTGTCTTCACGTCCATGACATACGCGCCGTAGCAGCGGTTTTCCCCCTCGTACTCCACATGGCGGTAGGTGATCAGATCCACAGCAAGGTGATATTCCAGGATGGTGATGTTCGGGTTTTCGTGGCAGCGGGCGAGAAGCACCTCGCTGACTTCGCGTCCTGTTATGTCGCCCGCGTGAAGCACGCGCCTTGCGCTGTGGCCGCCCTCGCGCCCCAGGTCGAATTCATTTGCCTCCGCAGTGGAGCGGGTCTCCCGCACCTCGCCTCGCCGCGTGAAGCGCAGTCCGTATTTTTCCAGGTCTCGGACGCGCGCGGGGCCCGCCTTCACAATGTCACGCACCACATCTGGGTGGCAGAGACCCGCGCCCGCCGCCAATGTGTCTGCAATGTGCGCCTCAAAGGTGTCGTCATGGTCCACCACGCAGGCTATGCCGCCCTGGGCATGCCTGGTGTTGCACTGGTCTTCCGAGGCCTTCGTGACCACGATGACCTTGCCGTATTTTGCAGCCTCGAGTGCGGCGGTCAGACCCGCCAGACCAGAGCCAATGATGAGATAATCACAGTAAAAACGCGGTTTTGCGCGGTTCGATTCCATTTTTCCCACTCCTGCTTTCACAAATGTTTGGAAATGAAGGCAAAAACATCTGTAATATACATTATTTCCACGTCATTTCATTGTTTCGGTTATATTTTGTTTGGTTTCATTTGGCATTCAGGGAGTTTGTATCATATTATGCCCGATTTGAAACAATGGTTGTCGTGCAATTAAAACATCAAGACGGAGATTTCCTACAATGAGAAAAAGTGCGTTTGCAGTTTTGTTTGCAGCTGCGTTGATTATTGTCGGGTGCGCAACTGGCAGCAACGCCCCGCAGGGCAATGTGAGCAGGGAAAAGTATTTCATGGGAACATACAGCGCAGTCTTCACAAGCACGCTGATTGCACTTGACAAGGCAGTCAGGGAGACCTGCTCAAAGGCGCGCCTCCGCGAGATGGGTCGCCGCAATACCGCCAATTCCTGCGAGTACCTCTACAAGGACGTGAACAAGATTCCGCTGAGAATCACTCTCCTGGAGCAGAAGGACGGAACTGTGAAAATCACGCTGAAGGTCGGCGGTGTCACTGGATGGGACAAGGAATCCTGCCAGCTCCTGCTTGTCAATATTGACAGCGCCCTTCGCGGCCAGGAAAGCGCGCAGACCGCAGAATAGGCGCAGATTAAAAATACAGATTCAAGGGGAGGCCCCGGCGGGACACCTCCCCTTTTTCATTTTGGCAGATGACTGACAATCCTTTCAATTGCAGAAACATAGGCTTCTTCTCCCTTAGCGGAGTGGTTGATGACGCGCGGCTTGAAGTCGCGGAAAGACGCTTGAGGGAATGGGGCGTGAATGCCTTCATGCCCAGGCCGAAGGAGGCCTTGCGCTATCTGGACGGGACGGACGAGG
>JAFZZD010000186.1 GCA_017615955.1 Victivallales bacterium | reverse complement strand
TTTTAACATTTTCTTGATTTCGTCAGGGCCTACTAGGGTAGCGGAAGGAATTACGATGCTACTCAACATGCTTATTATATTAGAAACTGTAACGCCCTTGACTTCCATAGACGATTGATATATGCCAGTCCCGCAGTAGGCGATAAGGTCCCTTGCCGTAGGTTTCTTCATGGAGATGTGGTCTGACATTGTTCTAAGCACTTCCGCAAATTGCGCAAGACACCTTCCAAGGAAATCAGGTATATTGGCATCATCAGGCATATTCTCTAAAAGTTCTTTGGAAATTTCTTTGAATACGCCATCATCCTCCAATACACTTTGCTTCTTAGGAAACACTCCCGCATTATTTATGAAGATACCATTAGCCGCATTTAAAATTCTTACGATACTTTGCATTTCTTTTCTCCCTCTAATTAATTGTTTATTTAACGCTTCATTTCTCCTCGATCTTCTCCTCTTCCTCTTCGGGAATATTAAGTTCCTCGTTCCGCAATTTGCCCTGTGCCTCCTTGACGAACTGGTTGAGCTGCTCCTGGGTCAATGATGGATTGTCAGCGGAAATCGCCGTCTTGATGGCATCGTCCGCCCCCTTTAGTTTTTCACCCTTGCACCTCTCCTTCAGGTAGTCTGTGATGTCGTCCAAAGACACCTTCTTTTCCTTTGAGGTCTCAAGCAATTTCAATGTCTGGCCAACGGAAAGGCCAAGCAGACCTGTCGTCACCAGGAAATTGTTTGGGATTGGAGCTATTTCTAGATGCTCCTCAATGCCCTTGGCTGTGATTTTCGTGCCCAGCATACGCCGCTCATGCATTTCTTCCTCGCTCAACTTGTTGAACTTCTCACGGTCGAATTTAACCTTGTCCCGCAATGCCTGGATGTATTCCTTGTTGGTTTTGAACTGTTCAGGCTTGATACCCTGCTCTTCGCCCTGGATGGCCCTCTCGCCGATTTCCTCAGGCTGCTCCTGCGGGTTCAGGACGCCCAGCATCCTGCCAATGCCTCCCCAAATGCCGCCTACAATTGTACCCACACCGATGGCACAGCCCTTTATAAGGCTCAATGCACCCCTGCCTACGCTGCCTATGGCACTGCAAACCGTACGGCAAGCCGATGAAACGAATGAACATACACCAGACCAAAATCCCATTTTCTTACTCCTTAAGTTGATTGTTTCTATTTACGATGCCCACACTTAAATGTCGTACGCAACAATGAATCCACGCCTTGCCCCGCATTTACACTGTCAAGCATATCGCTGAGCAATCGCATTTTCTCGTCCATATTGATTTCCTCTTTGCCGAAGAACTGCTGTATGAGTGTTGGGAAAAACGACATGGCCAGCCCCTTTGCACATACGTCATTGAGATGCCTTATGTCATCGGCAGTCACTTTGCTGTTTTCAAGCAAGGCCTTGAATTCCTTCCAGCAGAGCGTATTGATTTTCAGCAAATCCTCCAGCTCCTCTATCGAAGGCTGATGATCTTTATAGCATTCCGAGTAGTCTATGATGCCGCGGCGGTAGTTTTCCGCATAGAGTTTCAGCACATCCTGACGCAGCAACTGCTCATCCACATGAGCCTCGGATTCCTTGACCATATCCACCTTGACTTGCACGGCCTTTTCCCAGTTCCCCGTGAACATGATGGCGCGGCCAATGGCCAGGTTGGACAGGAAGTTGCGTTGCTCCTCTGTCAGCGCCATGGTACTGCCAATCACATCCTTGTCATCCTGTGCAAAGAGGCGGTGGACAATCTTGGTGTTTGTGTTCTTCAGCACCTCGGGCGTCATCTTGTTTGGAATCTGGTCTGCGATGATAAGGGATTCGCCGTATTTGCGTATTTCCGCAAGCATGTCGGCGAAAGTCTCAACACCATGCTTCTTGTTTGGACTGTCGCCAGATTCGTAGCGGCTTAGGAGACGATGCGCCTCTTCCAGCAGTGTGATATGGAGGTGCTTCTTGTCTCCATTCTTCTTGAAACGCTGTTTGATTGCCTCCAGCAGATTGGTGAGGATGAATCCCATGACCAGGGATTTTTCGCTGACGCTGTGAATTTCCTCCAGTTCCAGAACCACCTTGCGGTCCAGGAGCTGGTTGAAGTCCATTGAGCGGCGGCAGTTTAGCATGCGCCCCTTGGCTCCCACCAGCAGACCGTTCAATCGCGCCTTTATGGAGCCGTCATACTCCTTGCCAAGGCGGTCACCAAATTCTGTGGTCTTAACCACCTCGCTGCATTTTGCCACCAATTCGCTGAAAGTCGGGAACGCAAATACGCCGTCTGCGAAAGGATCCCCCTCACCGCTGTATTCGTTTGTATTGATGTCCCATCCCTTGTCCTCATAGCAGGCGTAGATGGCCTTCTCGATGATCTGGGGGATGGCGGCCTCCATTTCGAAGGAAGCCTCGATTGTTGCCTTGATCATATCCACGCGCGATGTGATATTCTCGCCAGGCAGGAATTCAAAGGGGTTCAGGCGGAATGGTGCCACGTTTTCCGAGCCAAGTGTGAATACCAGCAGGTCCGGGCAGAGGCTGTTCTTCAGCGAGCGGTATTCCGTCTTGGCCGGCTCGATGACCAGGAAGGGCATGCCGCTGTCCAGCAGCAGTTTCTTGCATGTGATGGTCTTGCCGCCGCCAGTGACGCCAGCCACGAAGATGTGCCTGTCCATGTCCGCCTTTTTGAATGTGACGGGAATATTCCGTTCGGAGCCGCTCTGGATAAGTTTGCCAATGGTGATGAGGTCATTGTCCGCCACAGTCTTGTCGGCTTCCACATTCAAGCCGAATTCCACTTCCTCCTTCAGCTTCATGCCCACAATCTCCTTCTGGGGAATGCCCGCCATTGTGGCCAGTTCTGCGGAGGACATCCAGCACCCGCCTGAAAGCCGAGGCTCCGTCTGGCCATTGGCAAGCCTGACCGGCAGATTGCAATGGGATTTGGCGGAGATTGCCAGGCGTTGCGCCTCCGTAAGGGATGGCATATTGTTGGCAAAGGAAATCTGGAATTTGCGGAAACGCGCCAGCGCAATGTCCTTGGCTGCTAGTTCGCCCACATTCAGTGGCACCCTGTTGCCACTGGTTCCGGCAAAGATTGAGCGTACTGTGTTGCCCAGTTTCAGCAGCACCTTTGGATTATCCGCCATGATGCAGGTGGAGACAATGAACAAGCCCTTCCCCTGCCCATAGTCGAAACGCGGGAAAATCACCTCGTCCAGATATTTCATCCATTCCTGTGCAAGTTTGTTCACATGCTCTGCGGTTGCACCATGATTGACATGAATGGTCTGGGACTTGCTGGAATTGGTGCCTTCGCTTTCGCATGTAGTAGTAGCATCCGTTGTCGAAGTGGAATCGTTTTCCTCGTTGTTCTCGCTTTTGTTGATGCTTCTTCCCTTGTTATCGACAACATCCTTGCCCCTAGTCTCCTGCTTATGGGAAGAACTACCTTCGTTGCCCTCCTCGTTGGTGCCAGTGCTTTTATGCTCGCCACCACTGGAATTGGACTCGTATGTCTTCGTATTGGTGGATTTTGATTCGTCAGTAGAGTTGTTGGTGATGTGTCGGTCTGTCTCGTTATGGCTCTCATTGTCAGCGACAGCAGTGGTCTTGGTATGGCTCTTGCCACTGCTGGTTACAGTGCGATTTTCTTTGGATGTGGAGCTGCTGTTCGAGGTTCCATTCGTTTCGGAAGTCTCCTCGGATATGCCCTCCTGCTTGTTCTGCCTTGCCATGGGCGCCAGCAAAGCATAGAGCTTGCACAATTCACTATAGATGGTCTGCTGGTCCTCATCCCTCGTGATGGGCTTGGCAAGAATCATCAGCGTAAACGTATCCCCAAGCATCACATCCACCAGGCGGTCAATGCCCTGAAATGATTTCTTGTCCTTGCCCTGGGTTAGACCTGGCACACCGTCAATGACGGCGGAATGACGTCGCGCCTCCAGCCTGGCCATAAGCTGCTTTAAATCGTCTGGCTTCAATTTTGTGATTTTGCTGCCGCGGTAGTTGCCCAGGATGCTTGGCTCCAGAATGCCTTGCCCTATGTCCTTTACGCCAGTAGTCACATTGCCTGGCGCGGCTGTGTCCCTGGCAACACCAACATAGATGCTGACGCCATTGGCGTTGCCTTCAATCAAATACACGAAATTGACCCCTGGAACGCGCATGGTGGCCAGGATGTTCTCCATCGCTTCCTGGCGAGGCGCATCCTCCTTAAAGGTGATCTCGTCAATTCTGAAGAGCACCAGGTCCGTACAATCAAAAGAGAAATCATCACCGCAAACCTGAGGGCTGACATTCTGCCTTCCAGTCGCACACAGGCAATTCAGCAACATCGGCGCCAAACCCTCGTTCTTCTCATTGCCTAATTCTTTCTCGACTTCCTTCTTCATAATTTATTTCTCCAAATTGACTGTTGTGGGCTGCTCCATGACTCTCTTTCCTGGCTTACCATCTTTATCCTCATTGGCTACCATA
>JAFZZD010000185.1 GCA_017615955.1 Victivallales bacterium | reverse complement strand
TCTCTGCGTCTCTGCGTCTCTGCGTCTCTGCGTTAAAAGAGAGCGTCTTGGCGTTTAGTAGCCGACGGGTTGGGTGGCGATGATGGTGTATTTTTTGTCCAGGCCCATTTGGTCAGCCAGCTTGACGGGGAACATTCCCCTGACCACGGTGTTGAGTCCCTCGGAGGCACAGAACAGGTAGATGTTCTGGGAAACGTAGCCAGCGTCCATCCAGCACCACTTGTCCCTCTGGTTTGATGTATCCGCCACTATTACGATTATTGCAGGGGCATCCGCAGCAAACATCTGCTGTTTCATGTTGCCCACTGTGGCCGCCCGCAGGTCCACAGCGTTCTGCTGCACCAACGCATTGTTCTTTGCATCGTAGAACCAGGTGCCATCTGCCTTGATGACAAACAGCTCGATTTCCTGGATGTTGCGGGCCGTTGGGGCAGTGCGCTTGTCAGCCCGGTTGAAGCCATTGGCCGCCCAGAGCAGCTTGCTCAGCATGGCATCCGACAGTGGCTTCTTCGCATCGAACTGGCGCGTTGTCTTGCGCAACGCCAGTGCCTCCATCAAAGGCTTTCCTCCCTGCCTGTCGGGAACGGGGAGTTTGACTGTCTTCATTTCCGCTGCGCAAGCGACAAGTGCGAGAGCAAGCGCCAAAAGCGTGCATTTCATTTTCATTGTAGTCTCCTGTTTTTAACGTTCGATTTCCGCGTTCATCTTCCTGTATTTGTCAAAGATGCTGTCCTTTGAGGCAAGGCCCAGGAAACGGCCAGTCGCCTGGTCCGACACGGGGACATACCTCAAATGCCACATCTCCATCCTGGCCATGGCCTGGTCAAGACCGTCATTGGAGTGCATCATGCCATCTGGCAAATCCATTATCTCGCTGACATTGTAGCTGCTGGGCACAGATGAGCGCAATATTATGGACAGCAGCTTGTCGTATGGCAGCATGCCGATAAGACGCCCGGCCTCATTCACAATCGGGTACACGTCAATTGCATTGCACCGGTTGCGGCGCACCAGCACTTCTGCATCCTTGAGGGTATCGGTGGGTTTGAGCGTGATGTTCATGGGCAGAATGCAGTCGCCCACGCACAGCCGCTTCAGGAAGGCATTGTCATTGTCATCCGCCACCAGATGCTGCCTGAACAGAGAGCGCCTGTAGATGGAATGCGGCTCGAAAAGACGCCCCACATACCAGGACACGCCAGACACCAGCATCAATGGCACCAGCAGTTTGTAGCCCCCAGTGGTCTCCGCAATCAGGAATATGCCCGCCAGCGAAGTGCGCATCACCGCAGTGAATACGCCGCACATGCCCAGCGCCGTGAAGTTGGCGTTGGACACACTGCACCACCCCAGCGTATTGACGGCATGGGCGAAGGCAAAGCCAGTGAAGGCGCCGATGAATACCGTGGGCGCAAACATGCCGCCATCGCCTGAATTGATGGTCAATGCGGAAACTATCGCCTTCAGGAATATGGCGGCCAGCACCATTACGTAGGGCAATGCCTCGGATGGCAGCCATGACAGCAGGTATGGTGCCTCCACCACGAAGCCCCGCTCATTTGTCAGCAGCCTTGTGATGTAGAAATAGCCCTGCCCCCGCAGATACGGGAACACAGCCAGCAGAATGCACAGCAACACTGCGCCGCAAAGCATCCTCAGCAGCGGGCGCGAAAAAGTCCTGCCCATAACATTCGCCACCAGACCCGTGCTGCGTATCACAATGATGCCCACAATCGCGCATACAACGCCCAGCACCAGCGCCGGCAGCACTTCGCCGCCATTCCACTGCGTTATGGCATTGGCAAAGAAAACCTCATGCCCAGTTAAAAGATGGGACACAACGGAGGAACTGGCGCTGGACAATACAATCGGCACCAATGCTGACACAGATATTTCCGGCAGCAGACCTTCCGCCACGAACAGCACACCTGCGATGGGGCTGTCGAATATGCCCGCGATTGCCGCCGCGCCGCCGCAACCGATGAGAATGCTGCGTGGCATGGTGTCCAGCCTGAAGAAGCGTGTGATGTTGGAGGCGATTGCCGCGCCAGTCAGAACAGAGGGCGCCTCCAGGCCAGCCGAACCGCCAAAGCCCACGGACAGCGCACTGGAGAAGATGTGTGTGAATGTCTCGCTGAATGGGATCTTGTTGTTGCGGCGGTCAAGATTAAGAATAAGACCGCTAAGGGACTTGCTGAAGGACTTGCCGCCGAATGCCCTCTGGAACAGGTACGACAACGCAATGCCCGCAAAAGGCAAGGGCAGCAGAACATAGAAGGTGTATTTCGCCTCGCTTAGGCTAGAGCCAAGCCCATGGCAGAACTTGATGATATGCACGACTAGACTGTGCATGAGATACACGGCAAACGCCGTGATCACGCCAATCAGCACAGACTGGAACACCATCTGGGCATCCTTCGCCCCTCTCTTCTTCCAGAAAAGAGATAACCTATTCAACAGACTTTCTTCTGACATTATAAATGCATATCGAAATAATCACAAAACTATGGAAATGCATGCCTTTTCCGCTGGCTAAAGCCAGCGGCTCCGATGGGCGGCTCCGATGACCACTATTGCAGCCACTGCTCGCCTTCGGCCAGGCCTTCCGTGCAGTTCTTCATGAAGACCTTGCCCTTCCAGCGCAGTGGCTTGTCCGCATTGTCCACATTCACATGCACATCCTCGAACACGATGCCATTGATGTTTTCGATGTAGAATGGATAGAAGGCGCTGAGCAGCCCGAATGGCGCGTATTGCTTGCCGTCTGCCTCCGGCACATTGTCAGCCCCGCCATAATAGTCGAATCTCACATCGCTGATCTTTAGGTTGCGTATTTGCCTGCCCGTGTTGCCGAGAATGTAGCATGACCAGCGGCCAGTGCCGCGGATGTTATGCAGGGATATGTTGCGTATCATGGGCACATCCTCGTCATGCACGCCATGCACATCGCTGCAGATGTTGATCGGGCGCTTGCAGCCCAGGTACATGTTCTCGAACTGTATGTTCTCTATGGGAGTGCCTGGCGATTTGGCGGAATAGCGTGCCTGTATGCAGATGCCCGTGCGGGAATCGTGCACGACAATGTTGCTCAATGTGCAGTTCTTGACAGTGGTGTTGCCCACGCCGATGCGGAACGCGTTGCACCTGGACCGCAGCACGCAGTTTGAAATGGTGACATCCTTGCAGATGCGTGACTTGTCCTTGAGGGGTTTGACATTGCCGCGCAGTGTTATGGAATCGTCGCCAGAGGAGATGTTGCAGTTCGTCACGTTCACCCGGCTGCAGCAGTCAATGTCCAGCCCGTCGCCGTTGATTGTGCGGTAGTCGTTGTAGATGTGCAGGTCAGAGACGCGCACATCGTCGCATCCATGCAGGAAGCAGGTCCAATATGGCGCATTGTTCATGCTCACGCCGCTTAATGTGACATATTGGCACTCGCACAGGAAAATCATCTGCCCAGGGCGCCAGTCCTTCAGCTTGAAATGGTCTGGCGCGTGCTCCCAAACCTCGTCTCCATAGAATGCCTCCCTATTGCCGTCAATCGCGCCATTGCCAGTGATGGCGATGTTCTTTGCCTCCACCGCCACAATCAGGTGCGCACCGCTGACATTCTCCTTGGCGAAAACGGCATTCTGCACGCAGAAATCGTCCGCATTGTAGTCCTCCTTGTCGGGGCTGCCCAATATGGTGGCGCCAGTTTCCAGATGCAGCGTGATGTTGTCCTTCAGGTAAATCGTGCCGCTCAAGTATGTTCCTGCAGGGAGCAGGACACGCCCACCGCCTTTTGCCGCAAGCGCATCTATGGATGCCTGAATTGCAGCGGTGTCCTTTGTGCGCCCATCGCCTACTGCACCGTAGTCCCTGACATTGCTTATGCTCATTTTTACCATCTCCGTTGATGTTTTGCTATTTCCGATGCCTGACAGCACTGCCACAATGACGGCAATTATTGAAACTGCCAAAAACCGCTTGCAATTCGTATGCATTATTTACAATGCGGAAAACGGCAGGATTGGAAACTCACATTCTCGCAATCCTTCTGCGCCACGTCGCATTTCCAGCATTCGGGATGTTCATATTGCAATTTGACATTGAAGAAATTCACATTCTTCGCCTGGTTCAGCTCAAAGGCGCCGTCAATGCCTTCGATCATGCAGAACTTGCGCACATTCTCGTCACGGGTGTTGTCTCCAATGACCTGAAGGCTGATGTTGGAGAAGTTGACATCGCTGATTTCCGCCACGCCATTGCCCCGCAGCATGGAGGGCTGCTTGACGCAGCCGTCAATGTTGTCAAACTGCAGATGGCGAATGGACTTCTGGCTGGGCGCCTCGGCGAACCTGTAGTCCAGGCGCACAAAGGCCAGCTGCCCCACGTCCACATGGAAATTGCGGAATGCCAGGTCGTGTATGTATGCGCCAGTGGCCTTGTCGTCCCCGGAGTATTTTGCGTTCACGTGTATGGCGATGTGGCTGCCCAGCACGGATATGTTGCTGAAGGAACAGTGACGTATCTCGCCGTTGCCCACGCCAATGCGGATCGCATGGGCGTATGCGCTTCTCAATATGCAATTGGATATGGTGACCCATTCGCAGGGACGTGGATTGGTAAGCCTGGCCTCGCAGGCCCGCAGCGTGAATGCGTCATCGCCCACGTCAATGTCGCAATTGGAGACAGTGACATGCGAGCAGCAATCGATGTCGATTCCGTCATCCTCGCCGATATATGGACTGTTGCGTATGCGGATGCCGTCAATAGTGGCATCCTCGCAGCCGTACAGGAAGCAGGACCATGCCGTTGCATCAAGGATGGTAAAGTCATTCAGGCGTATCCTCTTGCACTCGCTGAACACCATCAGCTGCGCCGGACGGAAATCCACCACATGCTTCCATACGGGGCCAAGGCCCGTGTTGCTGTAATGCATCTCGCGGCTTTTGAAAATCTCCTCTCCGCGGCCATTGAACTGCCCGCCGCGAATGAACACGTTCTCCACCTGGTCCGCAATGATGAGATGCCTGCATGATTCGCCGCAGGCCTTGCTGCCCGCCATCGTGTGCGGCACGCTGGGGTCATTGTAGTCATTTATGTCAAGGCTGGCGAAGAGCATGGCGTTTGGATCCAGCTGCAAACCGCCGTTGCTGCGCAGGAACAAGGTGCCTGTAAGATACTTTCCCGCAGGAAAATACGCCGTTCCGCCAGCATCAATCGCTGCCTGAATTGCCGCAGTGTCATTTGCGATGCCATCGCCCTTCGCGCCAAAGTCCTTTACATTGTTCATCTATTCTCTCCTTATGTTGTTTTGCAAAACATTACCAACAATTGCGCCATAATAAATATTGTTTTCCCTTTTTTACAAGAATGCAATGAGTTTTTTAAGCATAGCGATTGATATTGCCATGCCATTGCGTTTAGTTGTGCGCCTTGCGATAGTTCGTAGTAGCGACGGCGAGGACGCCG
>JAFZZD010000184.1 GCA_017615955.1 Victivallales bacterium | reverse complement strand
GGGAACAGCCTAAAAGAATTATTGTAATTCTATATGCATGTCATTCGTTAAGGCAACTTGAGTGGGCGCCGCCTCGGCGCCCACAATAGTGAGGTTGTCTGGTGTGCCTTGTGTGTTCCAGCCCCGCTTTTGCGCGAGGGCGATGAAGCGTTGAATTGCGGGATGCCTGCCTTGGTGGAAGTGGTTTGCCGCGAAAAGCAGTTGTGCGCCAGAGGCTTCGCAGCAGTCCAGAAAGCGGGCATATTGTGCATGGCCGCAAAGGAAACGCCCGCCAATGAGGCCGTTTGCCACAATGATGTCCGCTTTCTGGCGGAAGTGCTCTGCATCGCCTTGCATGAAAGTGGCGTTTGCTTCTGGAAATTGTGCTTGGCGTTTTGCATCGTGGGGGATGCGGCGGTTTTGCGCCATCCACACCTCCAGCCATTCGCTGGTGAGGCCAGTGACCTCTGGTGAAAAGTCCTCCAATGCGTATGCAATCTCCAGCGTATTGATGCCAATGCCGCAGCCAATGTCAAGAATACGGCATCCATTCCAGGCTTGTTTTTTAAGTTGGGACAACTGTCTTTCATATCGCCCGCATGAAGTGCCGAATGAGCGTGGTTCGGCAAGAGCGCACAGCAGAGGCAGCAGTTCGTCTTCATTCACCAGCACTTTGCCGCCCAGCCATCTTGGCAAATCAGCCCATAGATCAGGTAGGGATGCATGGCATTTTACGCGCAAGGGAAATGGCAGCCAATAGCAATCGGGGAGGAAGGCCCGCGCTATATTGCGCAATGAAGAAAGAAACTCGTCCAAGGGCAGCCAAGCCTCATAGAGACCTCGCAATTCAGGCGAGACCACCAGCCCTTCCGCCCACCAGGGCGATGGAGCATATTTGCACCACAGTTCCAGGCGGCGTGACCATGCCTCATTGTGCCGTGCAAGACGCCGCCTGGTTTCGTCGTTGATCTGCAATGCCAGATTGTGGCAATCCATCAGTTTTTGCCCAGGCTGGTGCCAGTGACTGTGTCCGTAATCTGGAATTCCTCCACATGGAACATGGGATCCGCCTGAATTGAAATGCTGGTCTTGTTCTCTTTTTCTATGGCGGAAATCAGTTTCCTGTCCTCGTTTTTCAGGCGTTCTATGTTCCTGGGATGCACATAAACCGTCAGGTTCGCATAATGCTTTCTTGCCAGGATTTCATTAAGCTTGCGTTGAATGTCCACGCTCATGCTGGTGGCGGATTTCACCAGGCCGCGCCCTTTGCAGTAGGGGCAATTGTCGAACATGGTGCTTTCCAGGCTCTCGTTTTCCCTCTGGCGTGTCATTTCCAGCAGTCCCAGGGATGAAATCTGGCAGACGCGGGTGCGTGCCCTGTCCTCGGCAAGGCGTTCCTTCAGTGCGCGGTAAACTGTCATCTGGTCTGATTTCGAGCGCATGTCAATCAAGTCCAGCACCACGAGACCGCCCACATTGCGAAGGCGCAGCTGCCTGGCGATCTCGTTCACGGCCTCCAGGTTGGTTGCCAATATGGTCTCTGGCTGGTCCTTGCCAGTGCGGTTTTTGCCAGTATTTACGTCGATTGCAATCAATGCCTCGGTCTCGTCAATGCAGATGTATCCTCCGCCAGGAAGGTTAACCTTGCGGTTGAATAGCGACATCAGCTGCTGGGAGAGACCGTATTTGTTGAATATGGGCGTTGGATTCGTGTACATCTTGATGCGCACTGATGACAGGCCGTAGCGCTTCATCATGTCATTGGCCCGCTTGTAAACCTCCTCCGAATCCGTGACAATCTCATCCACATCCTCGGTAAGGCAATCGCGCAGGGCGCGGTCCGCCAATGCAGGCTCCCTATACACGCAGACTGGCGCCTTCTTCTCCTGAAGGCCCTTTCCCGCGTTCCAGCTGTCCAGCAGGAAATCCAGGTCACGCTGCACATGTTCGATTTTGCAACCTGCGGCCACGGTTCTGCATATAAGTCCCATTCCCTTTGGTATTTCCAAGGACTTCAGCATCTTGCGGAGGCGGTCCCGTTCCGCCTTTTCCTCAACGCGCTTTGAAACGCCCAGGTGAGGTGAGTTTGGCAGAAACACAAGATAGCGCCCTGCGATGCTCAAGTTGGTGGTTACTCTGGCGCCCTTGGTGCCGATGGGACCCTTGGTGACTTGCACCAGTATTTCCTGGCCTGGCTTGAACAGGTTTGGTATGTCCTCTGCAGTAATTGCGGGCTTTTGCTGCTGCTTGGGCTGTGGCTTGGGCTGTCTTTGCTGCTGTTGCTGTTTTTGTTTTTGCTGCTGCTGCCTTTGCCTTTGCTGCTGTTGCTGGTTGTTGCCTTTCTTTTGTGGTTCCTGAACAGGAGCTGGAGGCTCAGGCTTCTTGTCATTCTTTCTGCTGAACAGGCTGCACAATCTGGCGAAGAAGCCTTTGCTTTCCTTTTCAGCTGGCGGCTGCGGTGCTTGCGCCTCCAGCTGCTTTTGCTGCCCCTTTCGTGAATGCCTGCGCCATCTCTGGTGCTGTGGCTTCGGGGCGCGTTCCTCCTCCATCTGCACTTCCAGCACCTGGGGTGTCTGCTTGCGTGACTGTGGAGCTGGCGGGGGTATTTCTTCGTCCCTGTCATCTTCCTCCACATCGCCGTCTCCCTCCAGCATGTCCTGGGTTGCTGGAATCATGTCCCAGTAGTGCAGAAATGCGTTTTTGCCGACGCCGATATCGACGAAAGCGGCTTGAAGCGAGGGTTCCAGATTGCGGATCACGCCTTTGTAAATGGAACCAACCATTTGGTCCCGTGATTTGCGTTCCATGAAAAAGTCATGCAGAACGCCATCTACGACAACAGCGACACGAGTTTGCATCTCCTCGCTGTTAATAAGAATCTGTTTCATAAGAATAAATCAATCTCCTGAAGCAAAATCGCACATTCTGGGGCAATCTGGCGGGATGGGGGAGCCTCGCAAATAATCGCATGCAGGCATGCATCCTTTGCCTCCTGTGGGCGTAAGTTCTTCTATGCGCAATGCTCCTTCCCTGCAAGCCACTAGAATTCCGTCTTTGCCAAAGGCGAGTATGTCGCCTGGCTGGCTGCCCCTGCAATTAAGCTCAATGCATTTTGCCTTTGTAATTTTAATTGCCCTGCTTTTCCCATTTCTTGCGGGAATTCTGGCGCATACGCATGGCCATCCTGCGTATGCGGCAATCATGTTGACAATCCTTTCAGCATTGCAGTCCCAGTTTACAATGCCATCCTCTTTTTTCACCTTGCCAACGTAGGAAACACCTTCAGTTGGCTGCGGCGTTGGCTTTTTGCCGTTTCGGGCGATGTCCCAGATCACACGCCCAATGTTCTGCCCCGCCAGTTCGCCCAGGCGCATTTCCAGATCCGCCGCAGTCTCGTCCTTCTCAATCTCAAGTTCCAGCATCTCGTAACTTCCGCCTGTGTCCAGACCAGCCTCCATTTCCATGAATGTCACGCCAGTAACAGGATCTCCATTTAGCACGGCGGCTATTACCGGCGCGGCTCCCCTGTATTTTGGAAGCAGGGAGGCATGCACGTTCAGGCACCCGAATTGCGGCAGGGCCAGCAAGGCCGGCTTGAGAATCTGTCCAAAGGAGGCGACGACAAGAATCTCCGCGCCGCTGTCCTTGAAGCGCTGGTGGTATGCCTCATTGTTCACGGTTGCCAGCTTGTCAACTTCCAAGCCGATTTCATCGCAGTGCTTTATCAGCGGCGTAGTCATTGTGCGGATTGGCTTGCTTGCATCCTTCTGTATCTTGCATTGCGAACCTACGCCGACAAGCTTGACTTCTTCAGACCGCAAAAGCCCGTCGAGTACGGGTATGCTTATGGCACCCGACCCAAGGAAATAAACTTTTACGGGATTGTCTGTCATTTGATGCTAGTTTATGTAGAAAAGTACAAAAGATTGGCGTAATATAATGCAATTCATTTTTTTTACATACCAGAAACAGCAAATATGCAATTGATTCCCATTCGCCACTGGCATCAATGTGGGC
>JAFZZD010000183.1 GCA_017615955.1 Victivallales bacterium | reverse complement strand
TGAAGCCCGCCCCTCCGAGGGAAGCCCGCCCCTCCGAGGGCCGCGATTATCGTAGGGACGGGCTTCAGCCCGCCCGTAAACCGCCCGTAAACCGCCCGTAAAACACCCGTAAAAAAGCTTTTTCAACACAAACAAACATAAACCAAGGACAAGGTATCATGCTAGAGCAACTAGTCAAGGACTTGGCAAAGGCGATGGACATCGACAATGCCAAGACACGCACTGAAATCATCGCGCAAATCGAAAGATGCTATGGCCAGGAGAATTTCGCCAGGTCAGCATACATGTGCGAGCAGTTCCTGAAGGCGGAAGGCTTCCAGGACGTAAGGCAAATCCCACTGAAATGCGATGGCAAAACACGCAATCTGGACTGCATAATGCCACAGGCCTGGGACAGGACGGGACGCTCCTTCTTCCAGCTGGACGTGCCAGGCCTTTCTCCAGAAGAGGCCATGATTTGCGACACCAACGAAAGCCCATACGCACTTGGCATGTGGAGCGCACCATCTGCCCCAGAAGGCTTCAACGGGCAGGTCGTTGACTGGGCGGACGTGGACCACGACAACCCTGACGTGAAAGGCAAGATCGTAATGGTATATCAGCCTGGCTTCACTGGCGCATACAACAAATGCAACGCCGCTGGCGCAGTTGCCTGCCTGGCCTGCGATTCACAGATGCCCGATGTGGCCATTGACGACTACAGGTGGAGCAACGGCATCTCCCGCCAGGGATGGTACCACGCATTGGGCGACAAGCGCGGCACATTCCTCTCCATCACGCCCCGCAAGGCGAACTTCATCAGGCAGTTGCTTGCAGAAGGCAAGACCGTGACTGGCCACGGCATCGTCAGGACGAAGATCTACGACGGCGTAATCAACCTGATTACAGGCGTCATCCCAGGCGAAAGCAAGGATGAAATCCTACTCATCGCCCACATTTACGAACCATTCGAGACAGATGACGCATCTGGAGCGGCAAATGCCATCGCCGTGGCATCGGCAGTGCGCAAACTGTCCCAGGAAGGCAAACTCCCGCCATTGAAAAAGACGTTGCGCGTCATCATCGGCATGGAGCTGTACGGCTTCAGTGCCTGGTTTGCAGACAAGGAAAACGTGCGCAAGGCACTCCACGCATACAGCTTTGACTGCGTGTGCCACATCTCCGAGGACGAGAACGGGCGCAAGCACAACAAGGTGCGCCTTACATTCGACGCAGCACCTTCCTTCACCGACTGGATACTGCCAGACGCACTGGCACAGTTCCCTGGCATCGACATCACCCAGGAGGCAGGCAACCTGTCGGACGACACATTCATGTCCGTTGCGGCAATCGGCATTCCCAGCAACTGGCTGAACAACACCCACTACAAGCTGCACCACAGCACGCACCCCATCTTCTCCGCAAATGACTGGGACATGGGACGCTGCGCGGACGCAACGCTGGCGACCGCCATTGCAGTGGAGGCCACCTACGGCAAGGAAGAGTTCAAGGCACTGCTGCCTGAACTCATTGCCGCAGCCACAAAGACCTTCCAGGAAAAGATCAGCGAATCCCTCAGCGGCTACAAGAAGGAGGAAATGCTGCCCTACTTCGCGCTGGGCCGTCTGCTTCACTTCAAGGAACTGATGGTCAAACGCCTCATGGACATCAACAAGTATGCACCAGGCACTGTAGTTGAAAGCGACATACGCGGCAGGCTGGATGTGCTGGCGGCCCCTGCAATCGAGCAGCTGTCAGAGGATTCAAGCAACAGGATGCCAGTGCCATTGCTGCACGCCGCAAACATGATCATCCACGTGAAGCAGCCAGGCTACCTGATTTCACAGGCACTCGCTCCATGGGAGGAAAGGCATGGCTTCAAGTACAAGCCTGTCTTCAAGGTCTATGGCTTCTGCGACGGCAAGATCACATTGGCGGACGCAATTCTGAAGACGCAGTATTCACAGGGCATAATCCTCACCAAGGAGGAAATCAGCGCAATTCTTGAGGACTTCCAGTTCCTGGAAAAATACGGCTACATCACAGTTGAAAAAAAAAACAGGGCAACCCCTGAACAACTAGAAAGCACACTGGCAAGCCTGGGCGTAGCCAAAGGCACCAAGCTTATTGTGCACTGCGCATTCTCCGCGCTGGGTGAAATCGAAGGCGGGCCAGAAGCGGTCGCCAAGATGCTTATGGAGCATGTGGGCAAGGACGGTCTGCTCATGATGCCAGCCTTCAACTTCTTCAAGTTCCCGGAAGACGGCATCTTCGACCCAAAGACCACGCCTTCGATGTGCGGTGCATTGTCCAATGCGTTCCGCGTGATGCCAGGCGTGTTCCGCTCGTTTAACCCCACCCACTCCTTCTCCGCATGGGGCAATGGTGCCAAGGAAATCACCGAGCATCACCACGAGGTTTGCGTTCTGGGCGAAGGTTCACCACTGGACCTGCTGATGAAGGAAGACGGCTACTGCCTGGCTATTCAGTGCCCCACCGCCATCACGTATATGCACAATGTGGAATTCGCCTGCAAGGTGAAATGCCTGGAGCCATTCGGCGAGGAATATCCAGTGCGCTTCCCAGACGGCAGTGTACGCAAAGTACCTACCTGGTCATGGAGAAAGGGCTTCTGCAAACCAGCACAGCTTACACACACATACCGCCTCATGCGCAGGAGAAAGCTGATCCGCGAGGCTGATTTTGCAAATGCCCACATCCTCTACTTCAAGCTGAAGGACTTCCATGAATGCCACAAGGCCGTCCTGGAAGGCAAATACGGCTGTGAAAAATGCGAGGCCGTGCCGCGCATCGTCGATGCAACCACAGACGAGGTCCGCAAGAAGTACGCCGGCAAATAGGCAGCCTGAATTGGCGCCGCAACCTTCATGTTGCAACCTAGACAAATCTGTTATTGCAAGAACCTGGTTTCCGCTAAGGCAACTTGAGTGGGCGCCGCTTCGGCGCCCACATTTTATATCACAATGAACGACATCAGGCTCATAGGAGGAGAAACGAAGCCAGCCTGGCTTGAGGCATGGCCAGTGATGGCCACGCTGGACTATCCCCAGCCAATCAAGCTACTGGCCCAGCGCATCGTCAATACAGAAAAGGACCTGCTCCTGAGCCTAACCAAGAAATCACTGGCTGCCACGATTGGGGCGCACCGCTGCACCTGGAAACTGCAGGATGACGGGCAGTGGAAGCGAAGCTGCACCTGCGGCTACAAGAACGACAGATGTGCGCATACATACGCCGCATACCTGATGCTGAAGCAGGTTTGCCTGGACATGGAATGGGACTTTCCCCAGGCAAACATAGCCTCAAAGCCAGCCGTTCCCCAAAACAGGCCACAGGCGCCAATGATGGCACCCTCCCCCGCCCGTTCTGCTCCGCAGCATACAACGGCCAATCCACGCCAGACTGACTTTTTCAGCGACATCTTCACGCAAAGGCCACAGTCCCCTGCGCCACGCCCCGTATTTCAACCAAGACCACAGCCGCCAGCCGCAAAAGGGCCAATACCAGCGCAACTGACAGTCGAGCTGGAATTCATTCCCGACTACAGGGGAATGAAGGCAAGATTTTATTTTGTAACCAATGGCATGAGGAATCTCATGGACATTGCAAAGGTGCGCTTTGCGGCCTCACTGGCGAAGGCGGATGCAGAGAATGGGACTCACACATCGGAATACATCTGGTCAAAGCAGGACAGTGACTTCCTGACATGGGTACTTCCGCAACTACGCGCCCTAGGTGTATCAGGCCGCCCCATGATGCTCTTGCCCATTTCGCCAGCCGACAAGCAGATATGGCTCAGCAAGTGGGCCTCCACGCCAGGCCGTTTCATAGAGAAGCGAAGCCAGCAGCCGTTCAATCCCCTTAATTTGCACAAGTTTACCTCCATGCATTTCGAGTTGAGCAGGCATGGGGAAAACCTGCATGTGTTCCCAGTCATCATGGCGGAGGATGGAACACGGCACTACGTGAACAAGCTGCTGAATGCAATGCACGAGGACGCATCCGGCTACACAAAGGAACTAATGGACGCCTTCAAGCCGCCTCTGCCCTGGAACATGCTGTTCCGATATTACCAGTATGGACCTGCCAACATACAGTTCTCTGACGCGCAAAGGCAATTGCCGCCGCTGATTGACGGGCATTTCGAGTTGATACGCAACTCCGAGGACGTGGTGGAGACGATTGTGCGAGAACCCAAAGTAGGCATTGAGGCAAGCACGGATTCCAAAGGCAATTTCCAATTGACAGTCGTTGTCGATGGACGCCGGCTCCACCTGGCGAACTACTCTGGCGGGCAGGCAATCAGCATAAGGGTCCAGAATGGCAAACTGCATATCGAGACCTTCAGCAACGAGACACTGGACACTATCAAAGCAATGATGCGCGAGGCAAAGGAGCAACTCCAGGAAGCGTATGTCGAGGCCAGCGGCCTGGTATTCAGGGCAAATGTCCAGAATGCGGAGAAACTTGTCCAAATATGGAACACAATTCCCCACAACATCAAAAAGCTGTACACAGCTAGCGTTTCAGGGCTTCTTAATGGACAGGCCGAGGCAACCAAAGTGGAAATCTCGCTCAAAGACCGGGGACAGCTGGCTGACATTTCCTTCAGATGCACTTGCAATGGCTCCCCCATCCCAGGCAGTGCAATCTGGAGCAAGGACAACAGAAGCGGCATATACCAGAGTTCAGCAGGAGACTGGAGGCGCTTCGACTATGACAAGGTGGCCGAGGCCATGCAGGCGCTGGCGGAAGAAGGCTTCGACGGGCAGGACAGCACCATAATAAAACAAAACGCCCCGAAAATCATCGACCACCTTCAAAACATCCAGCAAATACGCGTTGCAGACAACTCAACTCTCCTGCTGGAGAGCCTGCGCAATGAAAAGCCAGTGTCCGAACTTGCGCTGCCTGCCCACCTTACTGGCATAATGCGCTCATACCAGAAAGTGGGCTTCGACTTCCTGGCCGAAAGAGTGCGATACGGCGTAGGCACAATCCTGGCGGATGACATGGGACTGGGCAAGACTCTGCAGATTCTTGCGGTAATAGAGGCCTGCAAGCAGCAGGCTATCCAGCAGAATATGCCATTTATGGCGCTTGTGGTTTCGCCCGCCTCGGTGATAGACGTATGGCTGACGCAGACACGGCAATTCTGCCCAAACCTCAAGGCTGTGGCGCTTCGTGGCTCAAAATTTTCCAGAAGCAATATTCTTGAAAATCGCCATGACGACATACTCGTCACCCATTATGGTCTGGTGAGGATGGACATTGAGGAACTGGCTCAAAAGGACTTCTCAATGGTTATTCTGGACGAGGCACAGGCCATAAAGAATCCGGAGGCGGGCGTTTCAATTGCAGTGCGCAACCTGAAATCACAGCGTCGCCTTGCTCTGACCGGCACACCACTGGAAAACAACCTGGGCGACCTGTGGTCGATACTTGACTTCCTTAATCCAGGCATCGTTGGCGAAAATGCAGACTTCCAGAACGCATT
This sequence comes from Victivallales bacterium, assembly GCA_017615955.1. Next base: position 855 of record JAFZZD010000183.1, on the reverse strand, counting down.
TGCCACTGGCGGGCGAAACCGCATCGCAAAATTGCTCTCTCTGCTCATGCTCAGGCGTAGCAAGACGCTGGTGGCTCCAGAACTTCCGCCCAAGACAGAGGAAATCGTGCGCCTGGACATGGACGAGGCCACGGAAAAACTCTACGCACGGGAACTGGCAAAGGCGCAAATCAGCAAGCAAAATGCCGATATGATGACCATACTCTCCCTCTATACACGCCTGAGACTGCTGTGCTGCGCACCAGAACTGGTAATGAAGGACAATCCAGAAAACGCCCCGCACTCCCTGAAAATCGAATATCTGAAGGAGAAGTTGCAGGAATTGACAGAGGCCGGCCATTCCGTGCTGGTGTTCAGCCAGTTCACATCCATGCTTGCAATAATCGAACGGGAGCTCTCCAGCACAGGACTGCCACTGTTCAAAATAACAGGCGAAACACCAATTCCAAAACGTGCGCAGATTGTGGACAGTTTCAACAAAAGCGAGAAGCCAGCTGCCTTCCTCCTCAGCCTGAAGGCTGCTGGCACGGGACTCACGCTCACCAAGGCGGACTATGTGTTCCTGATGGATCCATGGTGGAACCCTGCCGTGGAAAACCAGGCCATAGACCGCACGCACCGCATAGGCCAGGACAAGCCAGTATTCGCATACCGCATCATCGTCTCCAATTCACTGGAGGAAAAGGTTCTGGACATCGTCAACTACAAACGGGAACTGTTCAATGCGGTCATAGACGGTGCCACATCAGACCAAGCAACGCCACTCACCCTGGACGAACTCCGCAAACTGCTAGACTAACTCTCAATCCAGAGGCACAGAGATTTTAACGCAGAGACGCAAAGACGCAGAGACGC
>JAFZZD010000021.1 GCA_017615955.1 Victivallales bacterium | reverse complement strand
TCATTTTTACGCTTTTCCAGTTCTGCAATTTGTTCCTTAAAATTGTCAGTTTTCCTGTTATTGTTGTCTTTGTTTCTTGTGTGCTTTTGAGAAGGCTGCCTGCCTTCATGCTCAATCTTCTTTTTCATTCCAGCTATTTTCTTATCTATGCCCTGAATCGCGGAAGCCACTTTTTGCAATTCTGCATTTGCGGCATTGAGGGCATTGCCATTGTCCATCAAGGCTGAATTGCACTTGTTCAATTCAGCCTTCTGCGCTTCCAATGTGGAGTAGTCGAAACTACATACAAACCTTCCCTTTTCATCAATATGGCAGTCCAGGTATTCCATCGTCTGGCCAAATTGAGCCAACACCCTCATGCCATTGCAGAAATCACTGCCGCCAAATGGATTGTCAAACTCCACCCGGTAGCAGGCCTTTTTACTGGCACTGTCATAGTTCTGGACTTTATAAGTCGCATTGAACACATTGTCCCTTAGATGTGAAATGCCTGGCTCAAAATAAAAAGGATAGTACTTATCGTTCACCAAATCATGCAGGCAGATGCAGGTGCCGGCAGGCATCCTGAAGCGGTTCAAACCGATTGTCAGCTTTTTCCCTTCGAAAGTCAACTTAAGTTCCATAGGCCTGTTGTTCATGTCGGCAAGTTCAGCTGTCAATGCATTGCCCTCAACCACCACATCCTGCCGCTTTCTTTTTCCATTGCGTTTTAAATACAACTCTGTTTTCCCGGCGACAAGTTCATCTTGCAACTCCACGTCCAGTGCATTCTCCGCAGTGATATGCTGCACCTTTGGATATAGTTCCCAAAGAAATGCAGCCTCCACCTGCTGACTTGCAACTGGCTCCTGCTCTCCCTGAGGTTCAGGACTTGCTTCATTTTTGGCTTCCGTTTCATTTTCAGGCGATGGAACCGGTGCCTTTTTATTGGCCTTTTCAGCCACATCTGCGGATTTTTGCGTTTTTCCGTCATTTTCCACCATATCCACCTCATCCTCTGCATCTGGCTGCCTGACGGAAGCTCCATGAAACCGCCACCATACCAGACCAAGTGCCAAGCACAGCAAAAGCAAGATGCAAACTCCAAAAACAAGAACCATACCCAAACGCAGCCCTGGCTTTCCATCGTTGCATTCCCGATATAGCCGCATGGGGGCGGGTGCATCATTGTTTGCAGGTGAAGTTTCCACTTGTGGAACAGTCTCTTCAGCATTCTCTGCTGCCCTGGGTGCATCCTGCCTGTCTTTCACCGGTCTTGGACTAATTGACGCGATTTCACCTCTCGCCAGCCTAACATATTCGCCGCCTTCGGCTAGCGGAAGAGGCCTGGTCAGGTCAATGATCAGGTTCAATGGCGACCGCCGCGCGGCAACAAGAGCATCCGAACCAGGCACGCAGGCACGCCAGGCACATTCCATGCCCGCCGGCAACGATGTGAAATAGGTGCTGAACGTAAGCCGCCACCTGTCCTCCACTGGCAGCAATGCAATCGCCTCGTTCATCAAAGCAAGCATATCCACACTGCTTTCCGGGTCAAACACAAGATAGACTATGCCTTTCCTTGAAAGGTATTTCTCCACAATCACGCCAGCCCATCCGCTGTCGCCGCAGACCTTCTCCCACGCCAGGCATTTCGCTGCCGTTGCATTGGTGGACGGGATTTCCTTCTGCAAGGGAAATATCTCTGTCTTGATTTGCCAATCAGCCTTCTTGAACAAGCCGTCGCACAGAAACAGGCTGGCTGGCCCCCCCGCAGCCTTCTTCGCCTCAAGCTGGCTCAATGCCAGATGGGACACCAATTTGTTGGAACGCCCTGTATAGTCCACTCCATTGAAGCAGGCCCGGCTAAGTATATGGCGGTATATGGCGGCACCGCCACCGAATATATAGTGGGAACACGACACGGGATTGCGCATCGCCTTGGCATCATAATGCGGGTATATTGGTTTGTAGCCGCTAAGGCCCTCCAGCGTCTGCATGAGGCGCGGGTCAATGCCCCGTGTGCAGGCCACCGTGCAGAAACCTGTACTGACCTGCTTCACACCCGTCTGCGAAGACGTATATACCAGTTCGAATGCCATTTGCTACTGCCTTGTCCAGAAATCGCTGTCAATCTGCCTTTCCAATGGTGCCGTCTTGCCAGCGCGGGCAGGCGTATCACCTTCAAATGCAGGAATTTTATAGTATTTGCCGTTTTCTCGGCAGTAAACCGCGATTCCCCTGTAATTTGCAGGCAACTGCATGCGCGTCCTGCCACCTGGAAATGCAAAGACGATGCTGTCCTGGAATACCTTGTAGTTCGCAATCTCCTCTGCGTCAGGCACCTGGCAGATCCGCCCCTCGATCAAGCCATGAAGATACGCCTGCAACAGGAATGGCACCTCCACCCATAGGGGCTTGATCATCTCGGGTCTGATGCCAAGCATGTTCTTTCCATTCGGCAACTGCCCTGCCCCCTCGATTACCTCGGGCGCACGACCAAAGGCACTGGCAGGGACAAAATAAACCGTTTCCGAAAAAGCCTCGGCCGCCCCCACCATGTCCGGTGCAATGTCCAGCATTTTCTGCCTGAGAAGGAACGACACGTTGGCTATGCACT
>JAFZZD010000020.1 GCA_017615955.1 Victivallales bacterium | reverse complement strand
CAATGTGCGCATTTATCCATAATGCACGCAAGTACATCAAGTGCTTTTTTTCGACGGCGAGGACGCCGTCGCTACTACCACTAATCAAAATATGAAAATCGTTGCGATACAGCCGCCATACGCGCACAAGACACAACAGGCTGAGGCAAGCCTGGACTTCATAATACAGGCGTTGGACAATTGCGATGCCAGCTGCGACTTGATACTCACGCCAGAGTACAGCAACGCTCCATCAGGCTTTACTGAGGCGGACTTTGCCCCCTTTGTGCGCTCCCATACTGAGGCACTCGTGTCTGCGGCACGCAGAGCGGCTGTGCGCTGCAACGCTATTGTGGCTTTGAGCTATGCCTGTGAGGTAGAGCCTGGCCGCATACGCAACATGACATTCGTGTTCAACCGACATGGCGAGGTGGCTGGCTCCTATTGCAAGCAGCACCTAACCGCCACGGAAGTCAATGTGTATCATCTGGACAATTCATACACGCGCAGCTTTTCGTCGCCGTCAATCATTGAGGTGGATGGTCTGAGAATCGGCTTCCTTATCTGCTATGACGCGTATTTCACGGAGTACATCGCCCATCTTTCCTCATTGCATCCTGACATAGTGCTCATTTCATCGTTCCAGCGCGGCGAAAGGCAGGACATATTGCGCCTACAGGCGCAGTCCATCGCCTTCAACTGCAACAGCTATGTCCTGCGCTCGTCTTTCTCCATGGGTGATGATGCAAAGTGCGGTGGAATATCATTGGCGGTGGCGCCTGACGGTACGCTGCTGGGCGAGTTCGGCAGCAAGGTGGGCGTATTCTCCTGTGAAGTGGAGGATTTGCGCTGGAAATACATGCGCAGCAACACCTTTGGTGGTGCACCCATCAGCAATGACCGCTTCATCGAGCAGGGGCGCACACCATGGAGCTGCCGTCCCTGCGGCAGCATGGTAATCCCTGGCGACGATGTGTTTCCTTATCCACGCATCTGCGCTCATCGTGGCTTCAATTCCATTGCGCCTGAGAACACATTGCCCGCATTTGGCGCTGCGATTGCCCTGGGTGCACCTGAAATAGAGTTGGATGTGCGTTTCACGAAAGACGGTGTGCCCGTGAGCATCCACGACAGGAAACTGGAGCGGGTTTCCAATGGCACTGGCTTTGTGGAGGAGAAGACGCTGGCGGAACTTCAGCAGCTTGACTTCAGCGCCTCATATTCCGATAAGTTGTCTGGACTTGGCGTGCTGACGCTGGAGGCGGTGCTTGCAAAGTTCGCTCGCCAAGTGATAGTCAATATGCACATCAAGAGTGACATTGACGACGGCCATCCAAATGGCCTGTATCCTCTGGACAAGTTCCGCAGCATTCTTGCTCTGATTGACAAGTACGACATGCGGAAGCACGTATATTTCATGGCCACCACCGATGTAATGGAGAGGGCATTGCAGGAGGCACCTGACATTGCCCGCTGCATGGGTGCCGCGCCTGACGGATGGACTATTGTGGACCGTGCCATTGAATATAAGTGCCAGAAGGTGCAGTTATACAAGCCGTATTTCAACCAGGAGATGATAGACAAGGCGCACGCCAATGGCATACGCTGCAATGTGTTCTGGAGCGATGACATCCAGGAGGCGCAGTCATTCCTTGACATGGGGATTGACTGCATTCTAACCAACGACTACTGGAACATAGCGTCTCTTCTGCGCAAATAAATAAAGGTGAACTACTAATGGAAACTCCCGTTCTGTACACAAGATTCTTCTATGACTGGACTTTTGTTCAGGGAAAACCTCAACCGGGTTGGGAATGTCAAAGGCGAGACGGAAAGAAGTTTCGTCTGGATGCCTGCATCAATCTTGACAAACTCTGCGACACTCCCCCTGTGCCGGATGTGGAGGAAGCTGTCCTTTATGCGGATTTTGAAGTGGAGAAAGAGGGCACGGCATTCATAGGCCTTGGCTGCAACTGGTGTCTTGAGGCATATTGCGACGGTGTGTTGATTAAATCGACTTTTGACACTGGCAATGGCCAGTCTTATGTGTTTCCCTGCAATCATCGTGTGTTTTACCCCGTCACTGCTGGTCATCATCTTATGGCGATACATGTCCGCCGAGGCAAGGACAACTGGGACTTCGCCTGCGGATACACAACGCTGGTTGCGCCGCCAGAGCCAAAACTTACATACGGCCCCTGGCTGACGAATCCCGACGTGGGCAAGATGACCATCGCATTCAGCTGCGAGACGCCGCTTGGCGCTGCAATCCGCTACAGGAAAGTTGGTGAAAACGAATGGAAGACCGTCTGGCACCATAGGCAAGGACAATGCATCAGGCGCACATACCATGCGATTGCGCTGGCTGGCCT
>JAFZZD010000182.1 GCA_017615955.1 Victivallales bacterium | reverse complement strand
GATACATTTATCTTCAGACCGTCACTCCTCTTTATCGTTCAAACACCAGGATGCATATCAGCAGCAACAAGCTGCAGACCCTGAATGTCAGCGGCATAAACGACCCCACTTATGGCGGCAGTGGAAACGCCTTCATCAACACCCAGGTCATCCTTCTGGGGTCCAGGGATATTCTGCAGCCTGCCCGCGCCTCGCTTGGCGCGGCAGGCGAGGCGACTGACTATTGCTCCGCTCCGAACATAAAGGTCGTCCAGAACACGAATCTGGTTGATATTTCAATAGATTCCGCCAATTCCGAACTGGCCGCGAAGATGTGCAATGCAATTGCCAACAGCTATATGGAATATATGCTCAACCGCCGCGTTGTCATTTCCAATACAGGCGTCGATTTGCTCAGGGACCAGCTTAATGGCATCCAGGAGAAACGCAACGAGGCCATGAACGAACTGCTCAAATTCAAGCGGGACAATTCCATTTTCGACCTGAAGCAGAGCTATGCATCCCTGGTCGGGCAGATGAGCAGCCTCAACAAGGAGGTGTTCGAGGCGGACATGGATGTGGAGGAGCTTGAGATGAGCTTGCAGGAAATGCGTGAAAACAGGGATACTGCAGTCATCATGATGCCGTACCTTCTTCCTTCCGCGCGGGATGGCGGCAACGTTTCCAGCCTGAAGAACATGCTGCTCAGCCATGAGATGACCTTGCCCCAGCTTCTTACCCAGTACAGCAAGGAGCACATTGCCGTGAAGACGCATTTCGAGGTGTCAGACATGATCAAGAAGGCGGAGGAGCGTGAGGTTGACATCTGCATGAAGGGACTTGAGCTGCGCAAGGCCCGCGCCCTGAAGCGCAAGGTGCGCCTTGAGGCAAAAATCAAGGACATAGAGAAGAAGCTGACCGAACTGGACAAGTTGGGCGGCGAGTACAACATGCGCGAGGCCACATGCAACAGCCTTGATGCCACATGCAAGATGCTTGTGAATCGTATTAACGAGATACGCATTGCGGATTCCACAACCAAGACGGACGAGTACAGCATCTTTGTGGTCGAACCTGCGGTGGCCGCCAAACTGCCATTCTATCCAGTCCGCCCAAAAGTGCTGTTGATGATGCTTGCCGCTGGTCTCGCGTGCGCAGGTCTGCTTTCCTTTGTGCTGGTTTCCGTTAACAACAAGATTACGGACATTGCCCAGGTCACCGCTGCCTTCGGCGGAAATCTCCCTGTGATGGGGCACATTCCATGCTTCGCTGAAAGCGAGGACGATATTCTCAAGAGCAATGGCGAAACCTACGTGGACGATGCGTTCCGCAATGTGCGCACCAGTCTCAATCTTTCCAGAATCATGAGGCAGAACAAGATAATTGCCATCAGCAGTTCCATTCCTTCCGAGGGCAAGACCTTCACCATCTGCAATCTGGCCCGCAGTTTTGCCAGGGATGGAAAGCGCACCTTGCTGGTGGACATGGACTTGCGCAGGCCCAGGCTTCACAAGCTGCTGAAGGACTATCTGCCTGAAAATGCAATGAAGAGGGGCATGAGCAATGTGCTGGTGGGCGACTGCAAGATGTCTGACATAATCATTCCCATAAAGGAGCTGGGCATAGACGTTGCATTGTGCGGCCCCATTCCACCAAGCCCCAGTGAATTGCTCAACGGCCCAATTTTCGACAAGATGCTTGACGAGGCCAGGAACACATACGACCTGGTGCTGATTGACACGCCGCCTCTTTTTTCCGCCACGGATACAATGATACTTGTCTCCCACAACATACCTTTGCTGCTGGTGGTGCGCCTGTTTGCGTTGACGCGCCCAATGCTGATGCACATGGTGGAGACCATGAGGCAGATGAATCTTCATCCGTCGGGCATTATAGCCAACAATGTGGATGTGCCCAGCAACTACTACTCCAGCTATGGCGGCTACGGCTATGGGTATGGATACGGCGGCTACAAGTATGGCAAATACGGCTACAAGTACGGCTATCGCTACGGCGGCGGCTCGAAGGACAAGGACGAACAGAAGGGCAACGAGAACAAGGGGAAGGGCAAGTCAAGACCCGGCAGGACCTGAAAACGGACATTGTAATCGCGGATATGCCTTTCCTGGCAGTTCATGCCTGGCTTATGGCCGCATAGCGTTTTCTTCATGCTGTTCTTAAGGAAGGCAGCACCGACAGTTGATATGGCGGACAACGAACACGGACATCACCATCACCACCATCACCACCATGGCTATTTGCAGATGCGTTTCAGGTATTTCCTGCATGTGCTGTTCAAGTACCTGAGTTTCCTGCCATTGGCTGCAGTCCTTTTTCTGCTGGGTATTTTCCCCATATTCTACTATGGCGGCAGGCTGTGGTGGCAATGGCTTGCATTGTCGATCTTGGTTTCATCCTGTGGATTCTGGGCTGTTTCAAGCTGGTGGCGTGGCGGCAATTCCCTTGACATACGCCCCCTTGCCGCTTTTTTTCTCCTGCCGCTGGCGTATGGTCTGTTCCAGTTGCTGCAATGCTCGGTGATTGTGGAGGCCTTGTCGCCTAAAGCCGCGTCCCTTATATCGGATTTCAATGGACTTGGGCTGGGCGTGGCGAGAAAATGCCTGTCACTGGCGCCAGACGCCACAATCGAGAAGCTTGGCATAATACTCGTGTGCCTGTTGCTCTTCACTCTGGTATGCAGCCAATTCCGCAACCAGTTATATATCAAGTTGCTTATGTGGGCGCTCTCCCTTGGTGCCTTCCTAAATGCCACATTGGCGTTCATGCAGAATTTCATGGGCAAGGGCGGCATGGCGTCCATCGCCCCGTTCACGGGCACTTTCATCAACAGGAATCATTTCGGCTTTCTGATGATGATAGGCATACTTTCCTCAATGGGACTTCTTGTGATCAACACCAGCAGTACGGTTAGGGAGAGACGAGCAGCCGTGAATGATGGAAGAAAGACACGCCCCCTCTTCAATGCATTGCTTTCACTTTTCATTTTCATCGAGTTCTCCGCATTGGTGCTGACACAGTCCAGAGGCGCATTCATTGGGGTAGGAGTGTCGCTTGTTGTTTTCTTCATTGGATGGATAGTCAAGGAACGCAATAACATGAGGGACAAGGGACGCCAGCTGTTGCTGGCATTCGTGGCATTGACGGTGTCCGCGTTGCTTTGTGCACTTCCATTTGCAATGGAGCGCCTCTCACAGCGCTATAAGACACTGCTTGATTCCGACCTGACCATGAACGACCGCATCTATGTCTGGCGCATAACCTTGAATTACATAGGCGACTTCTGGAAGACGGGCTCGGGAATTGGCTCGTACCGTGACTTGATTGAACGCTACGAGGAAGGGCGTATCACGCAGCAGTTCATCGACCACGCGCATAACGACTACCTGGAACTCGCGGCGGAATGTGGTGTGCCTTTCACCTGCATTCTGCTGGGCCTTCTGCTTTGGTATGTCGGCAGTGGATTCAAACGGGTCTGGCACAGCGGAAACGTGAACTATCGTTGGTGCGGGTGGGCCGCACTGTCCGCGCTGATTGGTTGCATGGTGCACGAACTGTTCGAATTCAATATGCAGGCATGGTCCAACTCCCTGGCTGTCACCGCATTGCTGGCTGTGTTGTCGATTTCCTGCCGTCATGGCATAGAACCGCTGCCAGCCGACGAGGCCGCGCACCAGGCAATATGCGAAGCTCGTTTCAAATGGCGCCTGCCCCTGCTTTGCCTTGGCCTGCTGCTGTTTTGCCTTGTGCCCACTTGCGTTCAGAATTTCAAGGCGGCGATGCGATACAGCGAATACCAGGCACGTTACGCCAGGCAGAACGTATTCTGGACGCCTGGACGCAGGGACTACGAACAGCGCATTGGCATATTGACTTCCGTGGATAGGGAACTGCCGTGCTATCGTGCGGAATCCAAGCTGGCGACACTTTATGCCAATCTTGCGGGACTGGAACAGAAAACCTCTCTGGAGAATTGGAGGAAGGCCTGCGATTATGCGGCAATGGCAAGAAGACGTGCACCCGTGGATGGCAACTTCGCCTTGCTTTGCGCCGAAATATTCCGGCGTGCAAACGCCTGCGGCGCCAGAATGGATTCGGACTGGTCCGTCCTCCAGTTGTTCCTTTGGGCGCACCAGTGCATCCCGTTCAAGCAGAAGGCCTTGCACAATACCGCAATGGAGGCCTTCAAATATTATGTGAAATCATTGTCCATTTATCCTGATGAAGTTGCGGAATCGCGCCAGCGGGCATTGCATCTCCTTGTCTTATGCATGAATACAGATTCCAGCCATGCCCTGAAGTATATTCCGTATATTGCCCAGGTTGTGGAGGACAAGCAGCAGCTGAAGGAATTGTGTAGCGGCGGCATGGAGACTAGAATCGCATTGTCCAGATATTTTGCCATGGGAGGCGATTATGATGCATCTCTGGAGATAATCGATGACATTCTCAAAGCCAAGGCGACAGGCGCTGAACTGTCTTCAGAAGAAGAATACAAGTTGCTGGATTGGCGTTGCGGCATATACCGCCTGAGGGGAGATGAAGAGCGCTGGAGGCATGACTGCGAGCTGCTGAACAATATCTGCCATGCAAAGAAAATGCGACTACTGGCGGAGGCCCGCCAGCTGGCTGAAAAATCAGGCAACCAGGAGGCCGTGTCGAAACTGGTGGCTCTGGAAAACATGAATCCAGCTTTGCCTGAATACATCATGCTGCTTGCCCAGCAGTATCAGTTCCTGGGAAGAAATACGGATTGCCTGCATTTGCTGCTGACGCTTTCATACGGGGAAAAGCCTCCTGCGGCGAAACTGCTTTTGCAGGCATGGGATATGCTTGTCCCATACGATAAGAATCCGCCGCGTGACATGGAGGCAATACGCCATACTTTTCTTGGCGCGGCAATTCAGATTATGCTGGCGGAAAACGGGGAGAAGACAATCTATGATGTGCGGCAGGCAATAGAGAAGCTCGAGAACCTGGAAAAACGCTATCAAGCCAATTCCTGGCTCCAGTTCCATCTGATCCCATTCTTCATCGCCAGAGGCTGGGAATGCCTCGGCCTTGACGACAGGGCCATCGACGCATACAGGCGAACCTTGAAAATCAGCCCATGCAACCTGTACGTGCTAAAAAGGCTGAAGAGACTCGCCGCTGATGGATTTACAGATGCACAGCTGGAAATCCTACGCTTCGCAGACAAGTGCAAGCGGCCGCTCTCCATCGTTTCTCCAAACCTGACTTTCCTGGGAATCAAGTCCAATACGGAATGTGTGGAGGCATTGCACTCCAAGTTAAAGCTTGATATGCTTGCGCTTTGCACTGGCGACATCAAGTCCGAATACCATTTCAGCATGCAGTTCTATGACAAAAAGGGGACTTGCTTTAGAAATGATTTCGACTGGAGCGGAACCACATATCCAATGGTCTCATGGAGAGTGGGGGAGGTACATTCAAGCTCCTTTGAAGGACAGCCCCATCTGCTGGCATTGAAGAGAGCAAAGCGCCCTTTGGAGCAGGGTAACGTGTCAGTTTCTGTTTCAGTCAGTGTGCTGAAGCATAAACTGCAACCAGTGCCTAGTATTGTTGAGCATTTATGGAAGGTAAAATAATACTTATATAATGTAAAAATGATAGATTTTCATTGCCATATTTTGCCTGGGATTGACGATGGCTCCCCTGATGTGGAGACCTCCCTCCAGATGGCGCGAATATCGCTGGCCTCTGGAGTCACCCATATCGTGGCTACGCCTCATGGCAGCTCCAGTGACATGGCGGAGATACTGCATAAGCGTGACGAGGCGCTGGAGGCATTGTCAAGGCGTCTTGAGGAGGAGAACATACCGATAAAGCTGCTGCCTGGTCTGGAATATTATGCGGACGGCCACTCCGCTGACTTGAATCGTGTGCCGTTGAACGCACGTTGCGGTCTGCCGCCATACGAGAACAGGCCCATCCTGGTTGAACTGCCCATGTCCGTGGATGTCTCATTTGCGGAGAATCTGCTTTTCAATGCGCAGCTGGCGGGAATGCCATTGGTATTGGCCCATCCCTCACGCTACGATGGCTTCAAGAAGCACGCCGACATGTTCAAGCGCCTTCTGGAGCGTGGCATATACCTGCAATTCAATGCGGTGAATCTTGTGGGCGGCCTCCTTTTTTCTGGCGTGGCGAAGACGATCATAGACATAATCAAGACTGAACCTGACAGGGTGCTCCTGGGGTCTGACGCTCACGAGGCGAAATACAGAACCACGGATATGCTGTGCGCCCGCAAGCGGGTGGTTTCAAGTCTTGGCGAGGATATATGGAATAAGATCACAACCGAAAATCCAGCAAAATTGCTGGGGATTAACTCCTAAGGAGCAATTATGAACATCATTGTAACGGGTGGCGCGGGCTTCATCGGCTCGGCTTTGGTACGCAGGCTGGTCAAGGAAAGCGATGCCAATGTCATTGTACTGGACAAATTGACATACGCCGGCACTCTGACTTCAATCAAGGAGGTGTCCTCCTCGCCTAGATGCCGTTTTGTGCAAGGGGACATCTGCGACAGGGAACTTGTCACCAGGCTTTTCCAGGAAACAAGGCCAGACCGCATCATGCACCTGGCGGCGGAAAGCCACGTGGACCGCTCCATAGACGCGCCGCTGGATTTCGTGAACACGAACGTGGTCGGCACCGCAACTCTCCTGCAGGCCGCGCTTGAATACTGGCGCAATCTGCCTGAAGATCAAAAGGAAACCTTCCGTTTCCAGCATATTTCCACGGACGAAGTGTATGGCACCCTTGGCGAGACAGGCTACTTCCGCGAGGATACGCCGTATTCACCTCATTCGCCATATTCCGCCAGCAAGGCGTCAAGCGACCATTTCGTGCGTGCATGGCATGACACCTTCGGCCTGCCAGTGCTGATTACAAACTGCTCCAACAACTACGGCCCATACCAGTTCCCTGAAAAACTTATCCCGCTGGTGACATTGAATGCTCTGGAGGGCAAGGAACTGCCCGTGTATGGCACTGGCGCAAATGTGAGGGACTGGCTTTTCGTGGAAGACCACGTCACCGCGCTTTGCCTGGTGGGGGACAAAGGGCAGCCTGGCCGTACATACAATATCGGCGGCCATTCCGAAAGGAGCAATATACAGGTGGTCAGGACCATCTGCGGAATACTTGATGAAATCCGCCCCAGGCAGGACGGACATAAGTACGAGGAGCAGATACGCTTCGTCAAGGACCGTCCAGGACACGATCTGCGCTATGCCATAGACGCGGACAGGATTGCAACCGAACTGGGATGGAAGCCGTCCCAGACATTCCAGCAGGGAATGCGCCTCACTGTGCAGTGGTACCTTGACAACGAGTGGTGGTGGAAGCCACTCCGCGAACAGCGCTACTCTGGCCAGCGCCTGGGCACCAACAAATAATACAACGCGGAGGCGCCCCCTAACGCAGAGGCGCAGAGACGCAGAGACGCAGAGGCGCAGAGATTTTTTAGGTATGTATGTGCGCGGCCATTGGCCGCGCATCAGGACGCAGGATTTCCTTATGGTCTTTATTAGCAATTGGAAGTCACGCATCCTGATTCGCGGCCAAT
>JAFZZD010000181.1 GCA_017615955.1 Victivallales bacterium | reverse complement strand
GAGGCGCAGGCCGCAGCCACCAGCACGGCATCCTGCACGCCTGTCAGGCGGCGCGCCTCCTGCAAAAGCAGCCCCGTGCAGTCAGGCGTTTCGCCAGCCGGCGCCCTTTCAAGCAAGTCAATAGCCCCGACTGTGGTGGCCAGATAAAGCCGCGTCCCCTCCCTGGGGAATTCAGGAAGGCGCCTGCAAAGCATTTCCAGCAGCTGGAATGCCCTGGACTTCCCCGCTCCGCTGTCCAAATCACCGATGATGCCAAGGCGAAGCTCGCCACGCCTGAACGAAGCGTCCTTGCGCAGTGCCTGCGCACCTTCTAGCATATTTCCCACGGCCTTCCCGACAGTTGTGCCAGCGGCGGAAATGCCGTCAGCAAACAGTATGTTCAATGGAGCGTCCTTCATATCTTCAGCTCCCCGTTTCTCCATTTGTCCCAGATTTCCTGGACAAATGGAGGTGCCGTAACGTAAGGCGTATGGGAATACACATCAAAGAACATCTGCACCGTGTATCCCGTTGCGGCGAGCTGTCCGTTCTCCTTTGTCACCTCGTAGTTCACATTCAGCCTGGCGCCTCCTGACCAGACCAGCTCGGCGCGCACGGTGAACAGCTCATCCAGATCCAGTGGCGCATAGAAGTCCGTGTGAAGCTGCACAATAGGGGCGCCAATGTCATTCCTCCTGTAGATTTCATACGTCAGGCCGATGCTCCTCATAAGCTCGGTATGGCACATCTCGAAGAACTGCGGGAAGCGCCCGTGCCAGCCAATTACAAGCGGGTCCGCCTCGCTGAAAAGCAGCCTGTGCCTGATTTCACAGGACAGCGGCGGCGGATCGCCCGGCAATGTCTGGAAGTATTTTCTCTTGCGTCTCATTTTTCCAAATCAAGCGCCAGCCTCATCCTGGCCACATCCTGTCGGCTTTGCGTCGAGACAACGGCGCGGATTACGGGAACGCCATCCCCGGCGCGGTCCACACTTGCGGCAAAACTGGCCGTGTCCCCTTGCAGAAGCGGCGCCTTGAACTTCATGTTGAGGATTTCCCTCACCCTGGCGTTCCGGCACCCCGTTATTAGGCGCGCCATGATCTCGACCACAGACAGCTGGCAAATGGCGGGCACAACAGGTCTGCCAGGGAAATGGCCGTCGAAGCCAGGAAAGCCAGGCTCGAATGTGATGCGGGCGCAATATGCGTTCTCAGCGGTCTTCTCCAACGGAGAAAGCCTCTGCATCAACTGCTCCTGCATATAAGACAATCCGCTCATTTTGGCTCAAATGTGAAATTCACGTGGGTATCGAAATTCTTGTATATGATTTTGCCGAAAGTGCCTTCATTCTCCTGCCAGCTGTAATATATCGCTTTCCAGCGTCTTTGGGGGAAATGTCCCTCGCGTTTTTCCAGCAAATGACATGGCGAGCCGCCATATTTCCTTTCACTGAAGTCCCTGTTCATAAACACATTCGCCAAATCCCGCTCCAAATCGCAGAACAGTCTTTCCTGTGCAATTCGTGG
>JAFZZD010000180.1 GCA_017615955.1 Victivallales bacterium | reverse complement strand
TCGGCGCTCACATAATTAGTTTTTGCAACACCATCTGAATTAAAAACTTTTTCTGTAATAGATAACATACAATCAACAAATCAAGGAGAAACATCAATGGCAGAGGAACAACAAAGAGTGGCGGAATTTTCCAGGTTTGGAAAATCATTTCAGCTCCTGGTCCGCAATGGCTATGACCTGGAAGAGGCAGTAAAACTGGACGAGGCGCTGTGGGGCGCAATCAGCGCACCGGCGGACTTGCTCATACCCGACCCAAGGCTGCGGGCATTGCTGGACGCCAGCAAGACTGGCCGCATCACCTCCAGAGAAGTCAGGGCGGCAATCGCATGGATGCTGAAGCAATTGCCCGACCACAGCAAAATCGTCCCGGAATTCGATGGCAAGCTGTCACTGGCCGATATCAACGCAGAGGATGAGGAAGGCAAGGCACTGGTCACTTCCGCTAAATATGTGCTGGGCGAACTCAATGCAGAAAACAAGGATACAATAAGCCTGGAGCAGATCAGACAGTTCCTTGACACCGTGACCGCCCTGCCCTTGAATGGAGACGGCGTACTCACAACAAAGGCCGCCACTGCCTCCAAGGAAAAAGTTCAGCAGGTGACAGACCTGGTGAACGACGTGGTAATCTCCAATGGCGGCGCAAAGGACGTGGATGGCACCCAGGGTTTGGACAAAGCTTCTTTGGATGCATTCCTTGCCGAAGTGCCAAAGTACCTGGAATGGTATGACAAAGGCTTGATCCCAGCAGGAAAGGACTGCACCGACATCATGATTTTCGGCACGGATACTCCTGCCATGTCCGCAACCGTGCAGCTTAATTCCGCCAAGGTGGACCGCTTCTTCCAGTTGTGCGAACTGCTGGACTTCGATTCCCGCATCAACGGCCATGTCGTCTCCACAATCAACAGAGTGGATACCTTCGACCCATCCGCGCCAGATGTGGTGAACACATACCAGGATGCACTGCCCATCGCCTCGCCAAACTCCGCAGGGCAGCTTCCGTTGAATCCAGAAAAAGTCAGCCCCGCATACCGCGCATGGATGACGGACTTCGCAAAGGTGGTGGAAAAGGTGCTTGGCTCCAAGCCTGAATTCCTCACTAAGGCCGAATGGGGCAAGGTCAAGGCCACATTCGCCCAATACGAGGGCTGGCTTGCCTCTAAGGCAGGTGCCTCCGTCGAGAAAGTGCCTATTGACAGGCTACGCGGCTACTTGAATTGCGCACCGCTGATGGAAGAAGTCTGCGCACTCATGGCGGCGGACAAGAAGGTCTCCGACATCGCGGCGGCCGCCCGCCAGGTGGAACGCCTACTCATGTACCGCACCGACCTGCTCCGCATCGCAAACAACTTCGTCAACTTCTCAGAACTCTACGACATCAACGGAAACGCCATATTCGAATGTGGCAAGATGGTCATCGACGGGCGCTGGTTCGAGGTGTCCTTCAAGCTGGACAACCCAGCAGCCCACAGTGCGCTTGGCGCTGCAAGCCAGATGTTCCTGATGTATGTGGAGGTCAACATGTCCCCTGCCCCGCCAATGAACGTGGTCATTCCAGTCACCAGCGGCAGCAAAGGCAACCTGTTCGTTGGCAAGCGCGGCGTATTCTATGACATGAACAATGTGGACCATGACGCAAAGGTCGTGAAGATCATCGAGAATCCAATCTGCCTAACCGAGGCATTGCTGGCTCCGTTCAGCAGGCTTTGGGGCATCATCGAAGGAAAGCTGGCCGCATGGTCCAAGGATTCCGAAAGCAAGTTGCAGAAGAATTTCACAGAGGCTATCACAGTCGATCCCAACAAGCCGGCTCCCGCGCCTGCGCCAGCAAAGCCTGAAGGCGAAAAGAAGGAGGGCAAGATGAACGGCACTGCCATGATGGGAATTGGCGTTGCAGCCGCGGCATTAGGTTCCGCACTGGCCTTCATATCCAAGACATTGTCCGGCATGACTGGCTTCCAGATTTGGATGATGGTGATCATCGCCTTGCTGGCATTGATGCTGCCAGTCTCCATCATAGCAATCATCAAACTCAGCAGGCAGGACATCAGCGCCATCCTGGAAGGCTGCGGCTGGGGTATCAACCTGAGGCTGCGCCTCAATGGCAAAGTCCGCCGCAACTTCACCCACTTCGGCAAGTACCCCGCAGGAGCCAAAGGCACACCCAAGAGCTACGTGCTCACCTGGATTCTACTGATTGTCCTCGTTATAGTCTTGATAATTGGTGGTTGCAGAATAAACCAGTCCATCAAGGAAAAGAAGGCCGTCAAGGAGCTAGAACAGCAGAGAATAGCTGAAATCGAGCAAAGAGCAAAAGAAAGCCAGGCAGAAGAAAGAGCAGAAGCTGCCAAGAAGGCAGCCGCCAAGAAGGCAGAAGAAGAAGCTGCCAAGAAGGCAGAAGAAGCCAAGAAAGCAGCAGAAAGCAAATAAACTCAATCCTCAACGCAAAGACGCTGAAGCTTAACGCAGAGGCGCAGAG
>JAFZZD010000179.1 GCA_017615955.1 Victivallales bacterium | reverse complement strand
CTTCCTGGCAGTATGCGTCTATGAATGCCAGGGATAGAGTGTCGCGGTAGCTGTCCAGTCCTGACAACACCAGCAGGTTATATGCGAATTGGTCCAAATTACGCCGCCTAAGAAAGAATGGCGGCATGAAGTCCCAGTGGCTGGACTTGTCATTGTCCAAAAATACGATCTTGCCATTTTGGAGGCATGTGTTCCTAGGCAGGTAGTCGCCATGCAGGAACTTGTCCGTATGAAGTAGAGCCAGGCATTTTCCTGCGGAAACCACGGCTTCTTCTGCATTCTTGCCGCCAGAGAGCACAATGCTCTCCACAGTGGGGGAAGTGACTTCCTTTGTGACCAGCAGATTCAGATGCCGCAGATTGACGCTCAACTTGCGCACGGCCAGCACTGGCTCCGCGCACAGATGCCCGCATTCCAGCATTCCACGGCTCACATCCCAGATATGGAGCGCTCGCTGAGGACCCAATGCCCATTTCAGCCAGGAGAATATCTCTTTTTTCTGTATCGCGCCGTCATTCTGCGCCCACATCAGCTTTGAATAGACGATGCCCTTTTGCGTATCATGCCGGGCAATGCGGCGGCAGGGCAAATCCAAAATAGGCTGGCTGGGCGATGCCAGCCAGTCATCTATGCTGGAGAACAGCTCCTGCCATTCCTCCAGCACAATGCCACGCCATCCAGACCAGGACGCATACTTTACCGCTTTCTCTAGTTGAATGGGTGGCATATCGAAGCAAAAGCACTAAACTTAGTCCTTGAAGAGCCTTGCCAGCAGGCCAGCGAAGCCCTGTCCGTGGCGTGCCTCGTCCTTTGCCATTTCGTGGACGGTGTCATGCACTGCATCGTAGCCCAGTTCCTTGGCCAGCTTGGCGATTTCCATCTTGCCGGCGCAGGCGCCCGCTTCCGCGTCAGCGCGGAGCTGCAGGTTCTTCTTCGTGGAAGGCGTAACTACCTCGCCCAGCAGTTCCGCGAACTTGGCGGCGTGCTCCGCCTCTTCGAATGCGTAGCGCTTGAATGCGTCCGCCACCTCGGGATAGCCTTCGCGTTCAGCCTGACGGCTCATCGCCAGATACATGCCGACCTCTGTGCACTCGCCGGCGAAGTGTGCCTTCAGTCCTTCCAGAACGCGGGGATCCACATCCTTTGCGATGCCAATCACGTGCTCTGTAGCATAGCTCCTGGCCTCTTCCTGCACCTTGAACTTGCTGCCTGGAACGCCGCACTGCGGGCACTTCTCAGGTGCTGCATCGCCTTCATAAACATAGCCACAAACTGGGCAGACAAACTTCTTCATGATTAACTCCATAAGTTGTAGATTAAAACTCAAACCCTGCCATCACAGGGCAATCTCAAAATCAGCGCAGAATATAAGCCCATAATAATGTTTTGCAACATGCGCCGATGTGCGTTCTGGACATCGGTTGCGAAGCCTCATTCGCATTGTGCAATTCTCATGTATAGACTGAACAGCGCCGCAACGCACTCGCTCTCCGTCATCTTTGGAGGGAAGCCGTATGCTGCCATCACCGCGCGGTCATTGTCCTGATGGGCACGACGCAGCTCCGGAGGCATGGTCAGCTCGTCGTAGAGGTCTGCCAGCGAGGCGTCGGGATACTTTGCCCGCGCGTAAAGTATGGCCTGTGCTGTCTGCACGATGCGTGCCTTCTGCTCATCCGTGACTTCAGGCCATGGGAAGTTGTTATAGACAATCTGCGCCGAATAGCGGTAGTCGCTTTTTAG
>JAFZZD010000178.1 GCA_017615955.1 Victivallales bacterium | reverse complement strand
TCCCTATTTACCTACCCACATGTGGAACAGGGCATTTCCAGAACATGCCTCACAACTGGGGATTTCTGGTTTTCTCGCGGAATTCCTTGAAGATTGCAAGTGACGAGTTGTCCGCCTTGATGACACGTACATAATCTGCGATGTCGGCGGCGAATGCCTCGCATATTTCCTTGCCGTATTCAGCCGTGGCCTCCATGCCATAGCCGCCGTAATGGTGCGGATGCGCGGCAAACCACCAGATCGGGACCTTGAGGCCCGCCTCCTCCACTGCCCCCAGACGCTTCTCGGCAACACTTAGTTCTTTAGGCAGCATCATCTCCTCATTGACGCATTGAGGGAACAGGTATCTTGAGACCGCCGTCTCATAGCCGCCTCCGTGCCCGTTGGTGACGCCTGTCTCATCGGCCAGTTTCTTCATTGCTGCCTGCCCCCGCTTGCCGATATAGGATGCGCTGGGATAGTAAACCATGTAGTCCCTGTCCTTTTCGCAGAATCTTTGCATGAAATAATTGATCATGGGCGGATTGCCGCCATGGGAATTGAGCAGCAGTATTTTCTTGTAGCCGTTCCTGGCAATTTCGGAGCAGACAGCCTCCAGGCATTCCACGCAAAGATCCAGTGGGAACACAATGGTGCCAGGCGCAAAACTGGCCTCACTCAAACTCCCGAAATACCAGCCGGGAAACACCATCACCGGTTCAAGCTGCGCAGCCATGTCAGAGAAATGCCAGGCCTTCATGTAGTCAATCCCAACAGGCAGGTGGCTTCCATGCCGCTCAATGCAACCCATCGGCAATATGCAAACTCCACCGCACTTATCCCTGGCCTCGACTATCTCACGGGCCGTCATCTCATTCCAACGCATTGTCGTTCATCTCCTGTTGTTTTATTTGTGGACTGTGGACTGTGGACAGTGGACTGTGGACAGTGGACAGTGGACTGTGGTGTTCTGTGCGCGGGCGTTTTCGTCCGCGTTTAGCAGCGGAAGCCGCGGATAGGGCTTTGCCCGCCAAACGCGGGCGAAAACGCCCGCGCACAGAACAGTCCACTGTCCACTACTCACTAATCACTGTCCTCTGTCCACTCCTCGTCATTTGAATCCTGTGCATTCAGCTTGACGATTTCCACTATTCTCACATCGCCTGCTGGCACTTTCAAGGTCAGTTTCTTGCCTCCGGTGAACCATTCACGCACCTTTTCATATTTGAATCTTGGCTTGATGGTGACGGTGACGTCATACATCGGATCCGGTTTCTTCAGTGGGTCGTACCAGGTTCTGCTGAAGCCGGAGCCATAGTTGTTAAACAAAGACACCACCCATCCCTTGTCATTCCGCTGCACCAGATACTGGACATCGCCCTCCACCGCAAGCGGAAGCACCTCCCTGTTCAGTTCAGCCATAAGGTCCTTGAAGATTTCCAGCATCCTGGTCGTGTATTGCTCCTTGAGGAAATCAGGCAAAGACAGCACCACCTTTCCCTTGCCGTATTTCGAGACCGTGACCAACGGGTCCTGCCTTTGGTCCGCAGTCAGGACTGCCACCTGCGTGCCCCTCTGCAATTTCACGCCAGTATAGCAGAAGTCCTGCTCCTCCGTGAGCAGTTTCTTTGAAAACGTGCTATAGCTGAATCTTGCGGTCTTCCGTTCACCCGTGACTTTAACGCCAGCAAAGCCTCGGGGAAACAGTGATGAGAATGGCTCCAGCTGCTTCCAGTTGATGACAAGAGTGCCCCCCTTGCGCACGTATGCCACCAGTCTTTTGGCAAATGCCTTGTCTATCGGCACATCCCCGCAGAAGAACAGCACCGGATATGTCTCCAGAAAATCAGCCGATGCATCGTTTGTAATCACATCGAAGATATCGCCGTAGGGGCTTGTCCTGAAGCCGCGGTTGTAGTAGATGCGCTCCGACCTGGGGAACAAGGCATCCTCCACGCCGCCCATCATGAGGTCGCCTTCAGTGGCGGGAATGCAGCCCCATGGAATAGTCATGTAGTTGCGGAAATTGCCATGATACAAATCCCAGACAAGAGCAATCGGCGCATAGACAACGCCCCTGTCCTCCTTGCAGACGATGCGCTCGTAGAAGTCCGCCATCATTTCGCCCATGTCAGACAGGTATTTCTTAGGTTCCCGCAGATTCACAGCCAGTGGATCCTCCTTCTCGATGGTCTTCCAATTGTAGTTGGCGTACATGAAATGATAGCCGCTCTCGTCATAGTAGAGGTTGCCGCCCGCCATGTAGTTGTAGATGAAGCAGCGGCGCCAGTCCTCCTTGGGGACGCCGTAGTTGGGTCCCTGCACGCTGCTCCACAT
>JAFZZD010000177.1 GCA_017615955.1 Victivallales bacterium | reverse complement strand
AATGAGCGGGTTCTACCTGGAGATTTCAGGCATGGAATTCCCTGCGGTATTGAAGTGGAGAGATATAGTATTTTCTACGGAAAAGGCGTGAGAAGTAAAATACATTCTCCCAGCCAGACATGGCGGCGATTTCCTTGATGGGTGCAGTGCTTGTCTTGAGAAGTTCCGCTGCTCGGTTCAGGCGCATTTGCAGCAGGAACTGTTGGGGCGACAAATCGGTGATTTCCTTGAAGATGCGCCTGAAATGCGTCAAGGTAACATGGCATTTCCGCGCCTCCTCTGCAAAATCCCATTCATACTCTGGATTGGCGTCCATGCGCCGCACCAGTTCCTTCAATTGCTCGGCCTGGTGCGGTGTATGCCGTTTTTCGTCCTTCTTTGCCTCGTGCATCTGCAGGAGCAGGTCCTCGAACAGCAGCACCGCCCGTGGATTGACGGGGCCTGGCTGGCCAGCCAAGATCATTATTTCCTGCATGGTGCGGAGAAATCTTTCAGGATGCGGTATTTGCACCATTGGCAAAAGCAGGTCGGGCTTCCACAGTCCACCATCAATGTAGCGCTGAATGCGTGGACCGTATGTGCAGATGTAGTTGTGGTGCCGCGTCATGTTGTCGGGGGGGCCATATCTGAAGAAATGCCCTGGATAAGTCAAGAATGCGTATGGGCCGTTCAATTCAAACATCTTTCCATCGTCAATCTGCAACTGGAAGGGGCCGCTGTAATTGAACTGTATGCTGTAGTACATAGGCTCGTTTCGCACGTAGATCGTGGACTTCGGCTCGGAGCCGAATACGCTGAATGTCAATCCTCCATAGAAGTCCAATAATTTGTTTTCTATGTTCGTTTTGTGCAAAGATTGGTCTGTTTTCTTCATTTTCAAGTAGAAATATCCAATGTATATTGTGTGCGATTTGTTAATGATATAGCGATGTTCCTGTAAAAAACAAGCCAAAGGGATGAAAAAGATGAAAATCGGTTACCTTGCATTGTCGAAATTGAGTTGGAAAACCCCGAAAATCGAAGGTCTTGCCAAAGACACGGCGGATGCGCTGGCCACGCTGGAAGGCTGCGAGCTTGTAGCCGCAGATGGTTTGTGCACCAGTGAAAAGGAGGCGCAGGCTGGCGCGGAAATGCTGTCTGCCGCAAAGATTGACTTGCTGGTGATGCACTTTGTAACATTTCCTGCTGGCGCATTGATCCCAGTGATAGCCGAGCGGATACAGGCGCCCATCGTGCTGCTGGCGAATCCAGAGGAGGCTTGCCCTGGCAAGATGTGGGAGCAGAATTCCTTCTGCGGAGCCAATCTTGGGGCATTTGTGATGCGTCGTCTGGGCAAGCAGTATGGCTATCTGAAGGTCATGCCAGCTGAAACGCCTGCCGCACTGAAGAAATACATTGCAGCGGCGCGCTGCATTAGTGCGTTGAAGAATTGCCGCATTGGCCTGGCTGGCGGGCGCGTCCCAGGCTTCTATACATCCAACTTCGATGAAATGAAATCCCGCGCGAAGTTCGGCGTTGCAGTGGAGGTGGCCGACTTGGTGGAAGTGGTGGACACCGCTGAAAAACTTACGCCAGAGCAGCTTGCCGAGGCACGCGGTGTGGTCAAGCGTTCGTCCTGCAAGGTCAACAATGTCAGCGAACACGACTTGGAACTGGCCGCAAAGATGTTTGGCGCATTCAAGGCAATGACAGTGAAATACAACCTGGAGGCACTGGCAATCAGGTGCTGGCCTGAACTTTCGGACATATTCGGCATTGCGCCTTGCGCTGTAATCGGCATGCTGAACGACTGCGGCATTCCAGCAAGTTGCGAAGGCGATGTGCCAGGCGCGCTGACAATGGCGGTGCTGAAGCAGCTGGCTGGCGGCGGCATTCCTCTGTTTGTGGATTTGATCTCCTACGATGAAAAGGCCAACACTGGCGTGGTCTGGCACTGTGGCGCCGCACCTGTCTCGCTGTGCCGCAAGTTCGAGGAAACCGAGTACAGGCTGCATTTCCGCGTGGACGGCGGGGACAAGAAGGGCGTCACCAACGACTTCTCGCTGAAGGCGGGACCTGTCACACTGGCGAAACTGGACCAGGATGTGGACGGGCATTTCCGTATGCTGATTGCAAAGGGCGAGGCAATTGACACGGAGCCATTCATCCGCGGCAATCCGCCGACAATCCGCTTTGAGGCACCCGTCAAGAATCTGATTGACACGATTATGCTCAAGGGCTTTGAGCATCATTACACGGTCATTCATGCCGATGTGAAAGAGGAATTGCTGCAATATTGCGCATGGATGGACATTGAACCAGTTATGCCGGAGGTGAAATGATGGGAAGGATATTGAATGTAGGCGTCGTGGGCCTTGGGCGCATTGGACGCAATCATCTTCAGGAACTGTCGGTTTTCCCCGACATGTTCAAGATTGTGGCTGGTGCGGACAACGCACCTGACCGCCTGAACGAACTGTGCCCCAAGGAACTGGAGAATGTCGCAAAGTATTCCTCGCTTGACGAAATGCTCAAGCATCCTGAACTGGATATGGTGACTATTGGCACGCGGCATCCAGACCATGTGCCCATGGCGATCAAGGTCCTGGAGGCAGGCAAGATTGCCGTGGTGGAGAAGCCCACTGCCACCAGCACAGCTGAATTCGATGCGATGCTGGCCGTTGCCGCCAAGCATCCGCACAGGCTGTTCCTGCGGCACAACCGCCGCTTCGAGGCACCTTTTGTCAAGGTAAGGGAACTTATGGCCTCGGGACTTATAGGCGAGGTGCAGTATGTGAAGCTCTACCGCAGCGTGGGCTATTGCCGCCGCAATGACTGGATGACCATGCCAGAATACCATGGCGGACTGCTGACCAACTGGGGACCGCATCTGATTGACCAGGCACTGCAATTGCTGGAGGCGCCAGTCAAGGACCTTTGGGCGGACATACGCCGCGTCATTTCCATTGGCGCGGGAGACGACCTTTTCAAAATCATACTCAAAGGCGAGAATGGTCGTGTGGCGGACATCGAGGTCTCGGGTTCCAATGCGCTGCCTGGCCGCGAAATGGAAATCATTGGCTCACGTGGCACCATAATCTATGAAAACAACAAGCTTAGCGCACGCTATCTGGATCCATGCGTGGAACTCAAGGAATTGAAGCCCCATCCAGAAAATCCGCCGCTGGCATACGGCAACTTTGATGAACAGCTCTATTTCATCAATTCCGAATTTGAATTGCCGAAGATTTCCCAGACAGTGCTGTGGAAGTACCTGTATGACGAGGCGGTAAACGGCGTTCCTTCCCCAATAAAGCTGGAAGAAGGCAGGGAAGTTGTACGCATAACAGAAGAGGCATTCAAGTTCAGTGGACGGTAGTAGCGACGGCGTCCCCGCCGTCGCACCAAGGGTGCGCTTGACTGAGGGAAATTGGCAATGAAAACAATTAAAGTAACAATCTGGAACGAGTTTAGACACGAGCAGGCGGCAAATCCGATTGGGGACTATATCAGGACTATCTATCCCAATGGCATGCATCGCTATCTGGCGGAGCATTTGGCGGATGAGGACTTGGAAATCCGCGCGGTTTCGCTGGATGAGCCAGAACAGGGCTTGCCTGATGAGATCCTCAACGACACGGATGTGCTGCTTTGGTGGGGGCATTGCGCACATGGGGAAGTGAAAGACGAACTGGTGGACAAGATTCAGGCCCGCATTCTTCATGGAATGGGTCTGATTGTGCTGCATTCTGGACATTTGTCCAAGATATTCAGGCGCATGATGGGCACGGCATGCCGCCTGCGCTGGCGCGAGGAAGGCGAAAAGGAAAGAATCTGGGTTGTGTCACCTTCGCATCCCATTGCACAGGGCATTCCCGAAACGTTTGTGCTGCCCAACCATGAGATGTATGGCGAGCCATTTGACATTCCCCAGGACGGTAAGATCGTGTTCATGTCCTGGTTTGAAGGCGGGAATGTTTTCCGAAGCGGCGTCGCATTTGAACGGGACGCAGGGAAGATCTTCTATTTTTCACCAGGACACGAGACCTTCCCCATCTATCATGACGAGATCATCCAGCAGATACTAATGAATGCCATACGCTGGGCGGCGCCACTGCAAATCGCAGCAGACCGCATTACGCCGCAGCCAGAGGCATTGGAAAAGATCAGCACACCCAATCCCCTGGCCGCCCTGGACACCAGCGCATTGCACAAATGACATAAAAATGTGCGCGGCCAAATAGCCGCATCGCCAGTTGCCGCAGTAGCGACGGCGTCTCGCCGTCGCACCAATGACATGCCGTCGCTACTATCGTCCTTTGCCTGAAGCGTGCTTTT
>JAFZZD010000019.1 GCA_017615955.1 Victivallales bacterium | reverse complement strand
CATTCATTGCACTTTGTTTAATGGCGGTTTCACTCACTGCACAAAATCTGATCAAGAACGGAAACTTTGCGCAGCGCACGGCGGACGGAAAGCCCGTCGGTTGGGTGGTATGGCCACGCAAAATGCCTGAAGGCGCCAGCCTTGAGCTGGACACCACGATGAGCGCCAGCGCGGGCTGCGCAGTCCGCATCATGCACGCAAAAACCGACATGTATTCACGGGTGGAACAGATGGTGCCCTGCAAGCCACACACGGACTATATCGCCTACTTCAAGTCTATGGGCAAAGAAATCACCAGTCCCCATGGTGGCGTGGTGCGCATGTACATCGGCCCGCACGGTAGCCTTGAAAAGCAGCTGACCTCCTTCGGCCCCGCATTCGACTATTACCATCTGGAGCGCCCCGAAAACTGGAGTTACCCATGGAAACGCTATGAAAGCAAGGTGTTCAACAGCGGAGACAGCGAAGCTTTTGGCGTATGCGTTTATTTGAACAGATCCAGTGGAATTGCCTGGATTGACGATGTGGAAATTTACGAATACACGCCTGAGTTTCGCAAGGAAGTTGAGGCAGGCGTTGGAAGAAGACAGCTGATGATTGACCTGGAACACATGCGCGCCAATGCCCAGGGGCTAACAGAGGTGCTGAAGAAGCTCGATGATTTTGCCAGCCGCATCGCGAAGTGGTATCCAGAGCCACGCAGCAAACCGCTTGAGGGCATGCCCTACTATGCCCTGCACAGGGAGCTGATTGCCGTGAATGCGGACATCCTCCAGAGACGTTACCCAGGCAAGGGCATCGTGGTAACCGAGGGGGAGCCCCTGCGTCCAGGCAATCACCTGAAGGCGGAATTGCCCCCGCTACCAGAGGCGATTGAGGTGATGGGGCTGCGCGGTGAATTGGAGCCGTTCGCGTTGGATTTCACCAATTGCAAAGGCATGGAGGCGGAAATCGAGCTGCTTCCGCCCGAGAACCTGACGATGGAGCTGAGAATCGCCACGGCTATAGAACTGGATGAAGGCAAGAGCGTGGATGATGCGCTGGTGCTGCTGCGACCTGATGAGAAGGGGCAGATTCGATTCCGCGTGCCTGGAGGCATGACAAGGCAGCTCTACTGCGCCGTACAACTGCCCGACCAAGCGGGGACAATAACTGCACAGCTGAAATGGCAAGCTGGCGACGAGGCTGGCGACGTGAACCTGCGTGCGACAGCCTCGCAGGCGGCCATGCCAGCCATGGCTCCCATCCACACATTTGCCTATCTCTGCCACAATCATGGCTCCTTCTGGCGCAGAGGAGATGCATCCAAGGCGCTCCTCAGTCGAATCCACCAGAACGCGGAGATGATTTCGCATGTCACCACGCTTCGGCCAGTCTTCGACGATGCAGGCGTCATCCAGCCCGAAAAGATGAAATGGAATGAAGTTGACAAGACGCTTGCCATGCTGCAGCCAGGCAGTCTGCTGATTTTCAATGTGCTGTTGACGCACAATCCATATCTGAAACTTTTCCTTGGCAAGAACGGAGATCAGGAAATTGCTGCGTTTTCGCCTGAATGGGAAAGCCGCGTGACACAGTACTTGAAAGCGGTGATTGCGGGGTTCAAGGAGCGTGGTCTTGGGTATGACAGGTTTGTCTTCTGCCT
>JAFZZD010000176.1 GCA_017615955.1 Victivallales bacterium | reverse complement strand
GGAACAGAGCATAAATAAAATGCCTCTGCGTTGAATTGTTTTGTCAAGCGGAGGGGAGTTCGGCGGTGAGTGAGGAAATGTATTCCTGCATTTGCTGGTGGATGCGGTCGGGGATGTTGACCTTGACCTGGTTTACAAAATCAAAGCAGACGATGACTTCCGTACATACCACGGCCAGCTGCCCATCCTCGGTGTAGATATGGTGTTCCAGGATGAAGCTGGTGTGCTTTGTCTCCTTCAAGAAAGTATATACGCTGACTGTGCCAGGATAGCGCAATTGCTTCATGAACTGCAAGGATGTGGCCGCCTCAATAGGGCCAAACTCCATTCCCGGGAAAAGCGGCAAACCCACACCAGTTATAAACTCTATCCTGGCCGCCTGGCAATATTTCACTATGGACACGTTGTTCACATGCCCCAGCAAATCCAGTTCGCTCCAGTCAATGCGTATTTTCAGTAATTGTGCTTTCATGATTTAAGAAATCAAAATGCGCACACGCATGGGCGTGTGCGCACAAGGGCCATTTGCTAGTTATCTGCCGCCCTTATCTGCATCCTTGTTCTTTTTGGAGAAAACGCGACCGAAGAGTTTTTTCCAAAAGTCCTCGAAGCAGATATAGATGACAACCAGAAACGAAAAGGCAATTGTGCCTCCAAAAACAAGCCACATAGCCCAGACCATTAATTTGTAAGGCTCCATATTTTCTTCCTTTGTTGAAAATTGAAAGTTCGCCAGAATGTTTCACGCCTGGCGAATATGGACCTGCCCTGACTTGTATGTGCCTGAAAAAAAGCTTGCTTGCGCAACCAGGTCTGGCATTGTTGCGAAATACGAGACATTTTGCGCGGAATGAACATATTTCACGACTGCCTGGAACGCCTGGCACCTCCTGCACATAACTGCCGTCGGCCCGCCTGCCCCCTGAACCAGACTGCAGAGCCTGCTCCTCAAGCAGTTTTGCAAAATCAATGCTTTGCCCGCCATTGCAGACGCAGGCCTCCATGGCCTCGCGCTTCGCCTCCTGGCAAGGGAGTACAAAATGCAAGTACCCAACTGCCAGCAGGAACAGCAATATCAAACTAAGCAGGCGTTTCACGTTCAACAAAGGAAAATGGAAAGCATTGCGAAGCAATTACCTTTTACTTCAGTTCAACCACTGCAAAGCAATGGTAGTTAAGCGACATCTCCAGGACATTGCCGTTGAATGAAATGACCTTGCTGCCAAAGTCGCCCAGTTCAAGAGGTGCACGCACCTTTTCAACGCGAGCCTCCTTGAAGCGCACCTTCAGCCAATCATAGTCCTTGTCAGGGGCGCTCATTGTATCAAATGCGGTCTTGGGCGGATTCTTCACATTGAGTTTCTTCCAGTCGAAGGCCACCTTGAAGGTCTGGTTCTTGTGCTCCTTGCCCACATGGCTGATGACAGCCAGCACCTTGTCACCCTTGGCATAGCAGCTGACATAGATGTTCTCCGCGCCGCTGACCTTGGCCGGCTCCTTCCAGTATCCGATGAACTGCGCCTTGTCCACGCCAAATGCGTCGTAAACGCGAATTAGCTTGTCGAATATGGCGAAGTTGTTTCTCCACAGTGCGGTGATGGTGTTGTGGATGAGGGTGCCAGCCAGGGAGGCCTTTCCCATTCGGAACTGGTAAGCGTCCCGTGTCTCGTCCCCGCCGCCATATTTCGGAAGCAGATTGTCAAATGGCATATACACGCTGTTGGTCACGCCGATGGGCAGCGTGGAAAGCTCCGCCGCGAACATCTCGATGCCGTAGGTGTCCAGAATGTCCTTCTTGTTGTGAAGCAGATTGCTGGACGCCTGGCGCACTTGCTCGCCATTCAGCAAGTGCGATGTGAAGGAATAGATGGGGAACATGTTGCAGTCCGTGTTGTGCACCACGATGACAGGATCCTTGATGCCAACCAGTGTCTGCACGTAAGCGATCTTGCGGTAGAATTCCCTCATTCCCAGAATGGGCAGCCTGTTGAGGCAGCCATGGTTCTCGTTGGAGCAGACCGGCACGTTGCCAAAGTCAAAATACACACCCTTCATCTTGGGATAGCGATGCAGCATCTTATAGACGCGGTATGCGAAGAAGGAACTGGCACTGGTGGTGGGGCAGCAGTCATAGACAAAGTGCCCCGTGTTGCCGTAGTCCATGGCAATCTCCGGGCGAATTGTCCACTCCGCCTTGTATGCCGCCACCTCAGGATATTTCACTGATAGGTATCTTGCGCAGAGATATGGAACTGGGCGCACGTTGTACTCGTCCTTGATTGCCTCCAAAGACAATTTCAGCGCATTGTCCCGCATGTGCCCGTCCCTGTCGTCGATGTCACCGAAGAAGCTGCCCAGGTCACCGCCCTTGACTCCTGGCGGATAGCACATATAGGACACATCGCCGGTAGGACGCCTGCCTGGCCTGTTCAATGGATCCGTGTAGCCAAATGACAGCGTGTTGAATGGATAATTCTGAGCCAATGGGCGCACTGGCGTGGCCATAATACCGAAACTGAACTTGAATGGCTTGCGCGCCTGCATCTTCTCTGCCACATGCACGGTCAAAATCGCCTTGTCCCCATTTTTTTCGATGGTGAAAGTCCTGGTTGAAGGCACATTCCAGTTGTCGTGTGTTTCACTGAAGAAGCAAAGGCCCTTCTCCTCGTTGCCCAGCCACAATATCGGGAAGTACTTGAGGACAGTAGTGCCTACCTCCACCTTGCGGGTGATTTTCGAGCCCCAGGTGGCGCCTGCCGCGCAATGCAGGTACTTGACGAACTGCGGATTCAACTCAAACTGCAAATCCAGCTTGGAAGTAGCGGATGGTGTAACAGTCACCTCGTTCCACTGCACGCCATCATATTCCAGCCAGCCCTTTGCCTCCACCTGTGCGCCCTTTGCATTGAAATCCACCCTGTGTGGCTTTGCGCTCTCCACGGCAAACGCCGCCGTCTCGGCTGCCTTGCCATTGAGCAGAATCTGCGCTGGCTTTGCAAAAAGCCCCTCGCCCAGACTGGAAACCTGCGCGGGAAGGAAGCCCTTGGCGTAGTCATATTCCTTGCCAGAAAGCGTGGAATGGAACCCCTCGCCTTTGCGCTCCGTCTTCATAGCGGAGAATGGCGGCAGTATCACGTCCTGCGGGAACTCCATCTTCTCCCATTCTCCATGCCCCGGATAGAACACGGCTTTGTGTGCCTGCACCTTGCCAGCCTTGTCCACCAAGGCGACCTCATAGTCGCCCTTCTGCCAATCCCTGTTGAACGCAAGCTCCAGCTTGGGCGCGTTGGTCTCCACCTTGGACAGCTCCTTGCCATCCTTGTCCAGCAGCTTGACTGTGCCCACGAAGCCAGGTCCCAGCTTGCTGCGCATAACCACGTCCTTCAGTTTCACGGACACTTTGCCCTGCAGGAACAGCGGCACCACGTCGAAGAAATTGTCATCCAGCTTCATGGGCACGATTTCGCGCATAGCCACCTTGTCCCCGGCAAACAGCGTATATACCAGGCAGTCATAGTCAGGCAATCCAATCATGTCCTTGTGGCTGTCCTGCACCATTTCACCTGGCTTGAGAATGTATTCCCTCCTATACAGTGGTATTGGCTGCGCCGTGCCGTCCATCTTGCCGATGGCAAGCAGATAAGTCGCCTTGCCGCCGTTCTGCGAGGCAATGCGGTACTCGTAGGAATATTCGCCAGTGTTGGGGTTGCCCTGGCTGAGCATCTGCAAGGTGGGTGCTGCCGCGAATGCCATCTCGATCATGGCCTCCGCCGTATAGCCGCCGCCAGTGATGTTAAGGGACGAATGGTTGCCGAAGTCAGGCAGCTTCCAGGAACGGCAGAAGTTGAATCTGACTGGCTTCTTCGGTGCGCCATTGTAATTCAAGGTCTTCCATGGTATTGCGATTTCACCCTGCCAGAGAATCGAATCGTCTATCTTCATTTCCTTGCTGGTCTTGTAGGTCCATTCCCCATTCCACTTGACCTCCTTCAGGCGCTCGCAATAGCCGCCAGCCACATTGCCAGCAAAACGGAAGTTCTCGTTCTTGTCGTTCTCAATGTACAGCTCAAATGATTCGGTGCCCCATACCTCGGGTTCGATATCAGCCGTGCGAACATCCCCTTCCTGCAATGGCACATGAGGCGGGAACAAGGTTGTGAAGGCCAGATAGAAATTCTCCGCATCGTAGGTGACCTTGAAGTCATGCGGCGGCAAGGCTCCGCTGTTGTGGGGGAAGTTGCCCTGTATGAGGCGCGGCATGGAGGCCGCATATTCCCATGCCTTGTCATTCAGCTTGCCGTCTATCACTGGCTTTGCCGCGAACTTTGCGGGCACAGGCGGCACCGTCAGCTTCATGGGCTGGCTCTGCGCCAGTGGCTTCAGCTCAATGCCCTCCAACTTGGCTATTGCCTCGGGCGAAAGCGCCTCGTCATAAATCGCCAGTGTCTTGATGTGCATGTCATCCGCCCAGGGACCAGGCCTCACCCAGCCATCCACATAAGGCCCGATATTCAGGTTGCGGACGATTCTCGACAACAGGGGCAGCGGCTGCTCCCCCTCGTCCACCAGTTTGCCCTCAAAATACACCCGCGCCTTCATGCCGTCCCAGCTAAAGCCCAGCATATATTCCTTGCCTGGCTGAATCACAAACTGGCGCTTAGTAGAGAAGTTCACATTGTATGTCTTTGCCCTGTCCGAGAAATTGAAAACCAGCGTCTTGTTGGAGAAGCAGTGGAAGCCCACCGTGAGGCGGCTGCCTGTCCTCAAGTGCACGATTGGCCTGGTTATGTTGAGCTTGCCCTGGGCCTCGTCAAAGGAGCATCTGAAGAGAATGGTGCCCTGGTTGTCCCCCAGCAATGACGCAGCCGGAAATGACAGGCCATATTGCCCGGCGGCAAGCCCCCTGGCATCCCTGGGGCCCTCGATCTTGTATTCCTTGCCCGCCACGGTGAAGGCGCTGTCCTTCGTGAAGTCCAGCTTCAAGGTCTCCTTGCCAACCACCGACAATGCCAATGCCAAAACAAATACAAAAAAGTTCTTGAATTTCATTATATTCTCCAAATTGCAACTAGAATCTATTTCTAAACTCGTAAACTGTTCAATACCCATCTTTAACGCAGAGACGCGGAAACGCAGAGACGCGGAGTTTTCATTGATCCACAGATTTGCACAGAACACCAGTCGATACTTGCTTCTTTGCGCCTCTGCGCCTCTGCGTTAAAATCTCTGCGTCTCTGCGTCTCTGCGCCTCTGCGTTAAAATCTCTGCGCCTCTGCGTTATGGATTCTCCTCCAGCTCGTCAATGTCATAGGAAATCTGGTAGGTGCTGGTGATGCGCTGCACCTCGTCGATGCTGGTCAGCCCCAGGCTGACCTTCTCCCAGCCGTCCTGGCGCAGACTGCGCATTCCGCGCTCCATGGCCGCCTTGCGCAGGTCGCTGGTGCCCGCGTGGGCGGAAACCATGTCCTGTATCTCCTCGTCCAGCAGGAAGAACTCGTAGATTGCCACGCGTCCCTTGTATCCAGTGTGGTTGCATTCCAGGCAGCCAGTGCCCTTCCATGCCTTGACCTCCTCTGCGGGTATGCCCAGCACATTCGCCATCTCCGCCCGCACACGCCTTGGAATGAATTCCTCTTCCTTCTTGCAATGCTTGCATATTCTACGCACCAGACGTTGCGCCAATGCGGCCACCAAAGAGGCCGCCACCAGATATGGCTCTATGCCCATATTCACCAGGCGGTTCACAGCGCCCACTGAATCGTTGGTGTGGATTGTGGACAACACCAGGTGCCCCGTCAATGCGGACTGTATTGCGATTTCGGCGGTCTCATTGTCACGGATTTCGCCCACCAGTATGATGTCAGGGTCGTGCCTCAATATGGAGCGCAGCGCGGCGGCGAATGTAAGCCCGATTTCCGCGTGCATCTGTATCTGGGATGTGCCCTGAAGTTCGATTTCAACAGGGTTTTCAACGGTGATGATCTTCCTTTCGGGATAGCGGTCCCTGACGTATGCCAGCGCGGCGTATAGGGTTGTGGTCTTACCGCTTCCAGTAGGGCCTGTCACCAGCACGATGCCGTGAGGCAGCGACACCAGCTTTGTCAGCAATGCCAGCTGGTACTTGCTCAAGCCCAGCTGCGCCATTTCCAGGAAGACCGCGCTGCTTGCCAGCACGCGCAGACATATCGTCTCGCCGAAACGGGTCGGCATGATTGACACACGCAGGTCGGAAGGTTCGCCGTTCAGCGTCAACCTGATGCGCCCGTCATGGGGAAGGCGTTTTTCGGCGATGTTCAGCCTTGCCATGATCTTGAGACGGGACACGATTGCCTCATGAAGTTTAAGCATTCCAGGCGGTGTGGGCGTCTCCCGCAGCATGCCGTCAATTCTGTAGCGCAATTTGATTTTGTCACGGAACGGCTCTATGTGGATATCGGTGGCGTGCTGCTTCAGGGCCTCGGC
The DNA here is from genome assembly GCA_017615955.1 of Victivallales bacterium. The sequence goes on along the minus strand of JAFZZD010000176.1, from coordinate 4,218 downwards.
TATGATTTCGTTCACCAGCTGGATGATGGAGGCATCGCTTTCAGTATCATCAATGACCTGCTCCTCCCTGTCATCGAAGGTGCCTTCCACCGCGCCGTAGTTCTGCGCCTGCCTCTCCTGGTTGATCTGAAGCACCTTGCCCGCGCCCAGACCATAGATTTTCTTCAGGGTGTTGTCGATTTCATTGGGCGTGGCCAGCACTGGATCAAGGCGCAGCCCCAGCAGCAGCCTCAATGTCTCCCTGTCCCTGATGGCTGGCGGCGAGGAAAACGCCGCCTTCATGGTGCCCTTCTCCAGCGAGATTGGCACAAACTGGTACTTCAGCGCCACCTTTGGCGGCACCTTCGCCGTCGCATCTGGGGAAATCTGCTGCTCCGCAAGAATGCAGAATGGCAGCCCCGTCACCTTGCTCAATGCACGCTGTATCTGCTCCTGAGTGGAATATCCCAAGGCAAGCATCGCCTTGTGGGCGGGCGTCTGCTCACGCCTCATGCGCCTGCGTACCTGCTCCGCCTGCTCCTCGGTAATCTCCCGTTGAGCCAGAAGCACATCTATCACATCGCCCCCCACTGGGACGCCACTGTTTCTGTCCGTAAAATCCATACTCTATTGTTTCACCGTAAACACGTGCTCCTTGCCGCGAGGCACGCTGACATTCTTCCCCTCGTATGAGAGCTTCAACACCTGCCCGTCAACCCCCTCGATTTTAAAGAGGCCGTGCACCTTGTCCCCCTTGTGGAGAGATGCAGGCCGCGCCTTATTGTCCTTTGAACTCGTGGAAGTGCAGAACGCCACTGGCTTGCCATCAGCAAGTTCCATTAAACCGCGATACTTGACCGTGATCTTTATTGGCGGCGGCGCTGGCTTGGGCGGCTTCGGCTTTTCCTGCGGCTTCTGCTTGTTTTCCGCCGGCTTCGGCTTCTGCTTGGCATCTGCCGGCTTCGGCTTCTGCTTATTTTCTGCCGGCTTCGGCTTTTCAACTGTCGGCGGAATCTTCACCTTTAGACTATATGCCATGGGACTCCGCGCACTCTTGTCCAAGGCGGGGCCTTGCATATATACACGGGATGTCACGTCAAAATAGGCGTGGGGCGTGCGGAACTTGTTCTTCTCGCTGCCTGAACTGCCCTCACGATTCAGCATTACGTAGGCAAATACCGCCAGGCACACAAGAACCACAAGGAAGACCAGCGCCAAAAGCGTCCTCTCCCACTCCTTCTGTATTTTCAGCAATAGGGGATTCATATTCCTGGTGGCTTTGGGGTTGAAATTGCTCTTTCGATCACAGGTGCCTCCTGGGGCGAGCTGTCAGGCATGAAGAAAGAGGAGCATACTATGCGGGCGATGATATTGTCTCTCACCAGATATTCACCCTTGTTGGGCTTGGGCTGCTTGCCACCGCCAGGAAGATTGGAGACTATCTCCAGCTGCGTCATGGGCAGAAATGTGCCATTGGAGAAAAGACCGTCCGCCAATGCGGCCAATTGCTTGGTGCTGCCAATGACCTCCACAAACACAGGATACTCTATGAGGTATGGCTGCTCCGCCTTGTCATCCAGATAGTATGCCTTGGCGTTCAGCACCTTGAGCTGCGCCGACGCCCGCACCTTGGAACCTGGAAGCCTGGCGTTGGTTATCCTCATTCCAGAGGCCAGCACGCAGTCAACAACCGCCTTTGCGGTCCAAAGTTTCAGCAGCATCGGGTAGTTCTCTTCCTCGGAGCTAAGTTCGTTCAGGCCAAAGATGGCAGGATCCAGCGAAATGCCCTTGCCCTGCAAATACGTGTCCAGCTTGTCGAACTGGTCCTTGTACTCGGTCTGGGACGCCTTTGCAATGAAATCCGCCTTGCTGCCATATTCCCTGACAATCATTTCCTCGAACATGGAGGAGGCCAGCTCCAGCTGCTTCTTGGTGTCCTCGATCTGGCCCTTGCCAGTGCCGTTGTCCTTGTCCAGCCTCTTCCTATATTCCGCCAGAAGGGCATCCAGCCTGTCAGGGTCGCTGGGCCACTCGGTCTGCTTCAGCTTGTTGTTCAAATCGGACAGCTCGGACTGCGCCTGGCTATGCTCCTGCCACACTGGCTTCAATATGAAATAAGCGTAAAGCCCGCAGGTCAATGCCAGTATCAGGCAGATAATCAGCAGCATCCTGTGCTTTTCAGGCCATTTTCTCATTTTTTGACCTCCACCATATCAACAGAACGCTTCGCCAGCATCAACTTCAGCTTGAACTCGGTGTATTCGGGAAAATAGTTCTTGTTGTTCTTGAGATATGCGTTCCAGGGCAGGGACACCTGCGCCTCGCGGCCAGTCCACTCCTTGTTCTCGTTGAGCCAGTCCACATTGGTGAACATGCTCTCCCCCTTGGAACCGCTGTCGGCGCTGTCCTTGTGCATCAGTTTTTCCTGTATCTTCAGCACTGCGCCATAGCGCCCCTTGTACTTGTCACTATCCTTTGTTTTGTCCTGGCCTGGCAAGGTGTAGCCGCCCACCACCAGATACTCCAGCTGCGGAAGCCCGGCCAGATTGATGCGGCTTCTCTGGTCAGGGGTTGCCTTTTCCTCCGGCACTGGCACATCGAAAATGCCCGTGTTCCCGCGCCGCCTCTGCTTGGAAGGAGCCTCCTTGACTTCAGCCTTCTGCTCCGCATAGTCCTTGTGGCTGTACTGGTCTGAAAAATAAATGCACCAGTCATCCTTGCCCAGGGAACTGGAGATTTCCTCCAGCGCACGCATATATACCTTGGAGCGGCTGCCCAACTCCACAATTGGAGACAGCAGCCTCTGCTGATGCTCCAGCTCGTCTATGGCACCATCAAGCCTGGGAATTATGTCCTCGCACTTCCGCAGGCTGGCAATCTTCAGATGCATTTCGCTGGACTCCACATCCATGGTGTAGTTGAAATAACCCAGCATGGCAAATGCAAACACAAAGAACAGCGCGCATGCAACGGCAAGTATGCTGAAGCGATCCTCTCTGCAACGGCGCCAGCGCACAGCCTCGGGCGCCAGGGATATGACATACTTCGCCTGCCCCAGCTCCTGAATTGCAAGCCCGAATGCCACGGCGAATTCAGGTTCCACCTTGCCTTCCTCGAACACAGGGCCAAACACCTCCGTGTCGCAATTGCAACGCCTGCCCAGTTCCTCTGGCAGGCCAGCCTTCAATGCGCCGCCGCCACAAAGCCATATCTTGGCAATTTTGCTTTCCCTGGCTGAAGCCAGAGGCTCCGAGTTACGCCAGTTGTCCAGCACGTTGTTGAATTCGTTGAAAAGCTGGTCAATGCCATTGGCGCAATTGTCGGCGCCAGCCATAAGCGAGCTGGTATTGAGTATGTTGCCGCCGTATGTGACAACGCAGGTGCTGCTCTCCTTGCCGATGTCCAGTATCACCTGGATTTCGCTTGCTTTCAGCACATCTGGCTTCAGCGCGAACAGGGCATTGGCTATGGCAAGGCCGCCCATGGTGGCATTCGCCATGGTGACGCCTATGTTCTCCAGCTGAGTCTGCTCCTGCTCTGGCACAATCTGCCTGGTGAAAGCCGCCAGCACTGGCATCTCCACTTCGCCGACTGGCGCCATCCGCTGGTAGTCCGATATAAAGCTCTCGTCGGACAGCCCCGCCAGATTGCGTGTCTCCACTTCAATCAGCGTCTCCAACGCGTCTTCCTTGGTGTTTTTTGGAAAGTCGTTCAGCACCTTGGTGGTGCAGAGGTACTGTGGTATCGCCACCGCAATGGGCAGCTTGTCCAGCTTCAGTTCCCGCAACCACTTGATTATGCCGCTCTCGCCATACAGCTCACTGGCGTCAAGGAAGCCCTCCTGCACCAAATCATACTTGGCGTGGACAATGCTACCTCCACGCTGCACCTTCAGCAGCTTGACAGAGGACTGCCCAACATCCAGAGCACAGGCTATTTTCCGAGGACTGTATCTCATTTTGAAAAAGCCCTACTTCCTCTCCACAAACTGCCCCTGGTCATTAATCACCGTCGCAGTCACAAAAACCAAAAGGTTCATCGGAGTGCTCTGCTCTACTTTGTGCTTGAAAAGCCAGCCCAAGAGCGGTATATCCCCCAAAATAGGAACCTTCTGGACCGTGCGGGTCTTCTTATGCTCCAGCATGCCGCCCAGCACCACAGTCTGCCCACTGGCGACACTTACTGTTGTGACTATTGACTGCTCGTATGTATGCGGCAACTTTATGCTAGTCAATGACG
>JAFZZD010000175.1 GCA_017615955.1 Victivallales bacterium | reverse complement strand
CCAAAGGATTCCGTGCCTGGGTGACGATTCGCATGAACGACCAGCACTGCACGGAAATACCGAAAATGCCGCTTCATGGCAGGCTCTGGATGGAGCATCCCGAGCTGCGCACTCAAACCCATGCGCCAGAAGCAGGCTTTTCATACGAGCATTCTATCGTCAGAGACACGTTCCGTGATGTCATACGCGAAAACCTGGAACTGTATGACGTTGATGGCATTATGCTGGACTGGATGCGCCATGTGCCGCACTTCAACGATGGCGAGGGCGAAGCGCATATCCCCCTGATGAACGACTATATTCAGGAGATCCGCCGTCTGGTCGATGAATTCTCCGCCATGAGAGGCCACCGCATTCTATTGGCTGCACGCATACCGGCGACCATCAAAAGCGCGCGCTATCATGGGCTGGACGGCGTCGAATGGGCCAGGCGAGGACTCGTTGACCGTCTGGTCATTGCCCCGAAGTATCTGCGCAGCTTTGTTCTGGATGCAAACGCATGGAAAGCCGCCATCGGCAAGGATGATTTCCCTGTCACCGCATGCATTGACACGCCATACCAGCCTTATCCAGGCTACCCGCCTGATGCACCCAGAGGCGTCTGGACGCATGAGCCATTTGACCGCCGCCAGCTCCCCTTTATCCGAGGCGCATGCAGAATCGCCTTGGACAATGGTTCCGACGGCATCTATCTTTTCAATTTCATGGGTGTCCGAAACAAGGGAATCATGCAGGAATGCTTTTCAGAATGCGGCACGCTGCAAACTCTCCTGCACAAGAATTTCTCCCTGGACATCTCATACGATGACCTTGACATGGACGAAGGGGTATTTCTCAAGGGCTGGCGTGCCGAAGACAACGATGCCTATTTCTCCAAATGGCGCCGACAGTGCAAAGACGCGGGGAGATATCCCTACCAGCTCCCTCTGGATCTTTCGCCAGGGCAAAGCTGCACCTTCACCTTTGCCACAGGCACCGTTCCTGAAAAATCCCCCCTTCTCGCCTGCACATTCGAGGGACTGGGCAAGGCGGATGTCTGCATCAATGGACATCCCTGCAGCTTCTCGCAAGGTAGATACCTTCTTGAACTGGACGCATTCAACTCCAGAACAGCAGAGGTCACCGTCACCAGCCACGCATCGGAAAACGTGGAAATCCGCAGGGCGTCACTTCATTTCTCATGGGATGGAATATTCCCCCAAATGCTTGTCCCCGAAGAACAGCTCAACCTGGGCACCGCACTTCATCTGTAGCTTTATTATAGGTGTTTGGGAGAAAGTTGCATATAAAAGTTGATATCTGCGTGGCTGCAAATCCACATTGGTCGCATAGACTATGTGAGGGATTAACAGCTTTGTTCCTTGCATAATTCACAATATCCATTACATTGTCAGGAGAGCAGCTTTCTGGCAGGAATCCTACGTTTGAAAGGCTTGCGTATAGGAGCTGCCCTTTCATTTCTTCAAAACAATGCGGGTGACCAACATTGAGATTTGCCCATGAAACACTTCTGTATTCAACTCATCTGCTGTTTGTCCATTGTCCTTATTCTTGCCTGCTTCGCGGATGATCTGACTGAAAGCCGCCGCAAGGTGCTGTTTGATTTCACGCATGGGACGCCAGGGACAGTGGTTCCGGGGTGGGAGCATCTGCAATGGATTGATGGCAAGGAAAACGCGGCTGAATTCGTTTATGGCGAAGGCTCGGCGCACCTGCATCTTCAGCCATACAATCTTGAGACGCGGGTGTATTATGCCCCCAACCGCCATTGGGATTTCCCTCAGCCGCAGGACTGGACGGACTACAATTTCCTTGAGCTGGATGTCAACAATCCCACAACGGAGACCAATTCGCTGCGGATTGACATCTACAGCGTCGGCACCAAACGGGAGGCGGCGGTGACGGTGCAGATTCCGGCTGGGGATTCGCGTACTCTTGTGCCGTTGGCTTTCTTCGCCAAGTTCAGGGAACCAGCTAATCTCAGGCAGGTCACGCGTCTGTCTTTGCTGCGGCGTGAGCTGACACGTCCAATTGATTTCGCCTTTCGCAGCATTAGCCTTGTCAAGCTGCAGCCAAAGGCCCGCTCATATCAATTGGATGGCGGCATGGCCTGGCAGTTCGGCAGGCAGGGGCAGGAGCTGCAGCCTGGCATGACGCTTGTGACACCAGATTCCCCCTTCTGGAAATACGGCACAGTTGCTGCATTTGACGAGAAGAATCCGATACTCCGCAAATACGGCCCGCTTGCCGTATCAGGCGTTTGCGGGGGCATGCGCACGCAATCCTCAACAGATGAAGCTCTTCTGGAATTGCCTGTGCCGCAGCCAGGAGACTATCGCGTTGTCATCCTTATTCATGGACACGGCAAAAACAGTTATGACACGCGCATCACGTTCAGCGATGGAAAGTCACGCCGCATTGTCGTGGGCAATTCATACGCGGAGTATTTCTTCACGGATGTGCATTCGGATGGGGCGGCTATTCCCTTGAAGCTGAATTCAGGGGGAAAACTGGGGCCATGGTGCCTGACTGCCGTTGTCATTTTGCCAATATCCAAGGCTGACGCGCTGATGCAGTCGTTCGTTTGGCCGATGATCGAGGATGTCATGGTCGCACCATGGGAGCTTCGCAGCATGGCCAGTGAAATTGTGACGGAGGACAATCGGCTCCTTCTCCAGCATGACATCTACCGCGAGGATGCGGTTCAAGTTGGTGAACTCAAGGGAAGAGGGCGTCAGCTCATCTTCTCCATCTGCTCGCCCAAGGACACGGGCGATGTGCGAATCACCTTAGCCGACTGCACAGACCCCGATGGGCAGGATGCCGGCAACCAGCTGTCACTGACGGCCGCTCTTGACTACACATTGGGCAAAGGCATGACCTATCAGAGGTTTCCAAGACATTTTCGCCGCGTGTCTGATGGATGGCTTTCCCTGCGGGGCGGGCGCCGCCAGTTTTTTGCCATCGAGGCGCCCACAGCCCCCAGTGGCAACTATTCAGGTCGCATCAGAGTATCTGGCATTGAGGGCTTGACGGAGATTCCGTTCACGTTTGAGGTGCATGCCCTTCAGACATCGCCGGATTACAATACGTTTCTCTTCTACTATCCACGCGACAGAGACAGGGAGAATCTTGCATGCATGAAGGAAGCGGGCTTCAGCAGCGTTGAATTGCCCGTACGGGGGCGGATTGTCACGCAACCTGACGGAACGATGGATTATGAGGCAGGCGGCATGGACAGCTTCATGGCCACCTATATGAAAACTGGCTTCAAGGGGCGAGTCGTTCCGCTGTATCTTTATAACCCCTTTACCACGATGAACAAAAAGCTCGGTGGCCAAAGCTATCTGCAAGGTCCGGAGCAGATGAAAGCGAGCGCCGACCACTTGGTGAAGGTCGT
>JAFZZD010000174.1 GCA_017615955.1 Victivallales bacterium | reverse complement strand
CCTGCACATCCGCACTGTGCGGCTGCGCTGCAGCCGTGGACTTGGAGCATGGCTCGTCCGCAGGTGTCGCTACGCTCCACCTGCGGTTACTCAAATGGGGCTGCTCTGCAGCCCCTGCCATGGCACGGCTTCTGCTTCCTCCATGGCTACTACCATGGAGTGAAACGCTCTGCAGCCCCTTCCATCCCACGGCTTCTGCCTCTGCCACGGCTGTGCCGTGGAAGGGACCGCAGCGCGGTCCCATACGAGTAACCTCGGGTGGAGCGCAGCGACACCCGAGGATGCGCCACGCCAAGAGCCTGCGGCTGCAGCGCAGCCGCACTGCCACTGGCTTAAAATTTACACAGCGCATCAGAGCGGGACGGGCTCGTGCAGCCCGCAACTCGGCGACTGGCCATACCAGCCTCCCAGCTAGACAGGAAATGCCTTATTTACTGGGGGCCAAAGCAACGCGAAAACCTATAAGAGTGCCACTCAATGGAGTTCTGCCCCAGCGAGCCGCCACCCGACAAACGCTGTTGGGAGTAAAAAGCCCCCCGCCTCTATGCACACGCCAAGCCCCCGAGGTGCACAGCGGATCACTTACCTCGTCACGATATGTGTCCGTCACAACTCCACTTTTCCATTCACAGCTATCCCTGCACCATTCCTCGACATTGCCTGACATATCGTAGAAGCCAAGTTCGTTAAACGTTTTTTCCCCAACTGGATGCGTTTCTCGACATTGCCTGGTAAAACTCACCATTCTCTGGACAAAGTACCATCCCACGGCGTCAAGATTGTTGCTACCGCTGTATTTGTAGCCATTCGACTTATTTCCACCACGTGCTGCATACTCCCACTGCGCCTCGGTTGGCAGAGTGTATTCATACCCGTATGGCAAACGACCTGCCTGACGCTCCAGCTCGTTCAGTTTTCTGCAGAACTCCATAGCATCGTCCCAATTGACACCCTCCACAGGATACCTATCGCCTTTCCTGAAATGCGATGGGTTCCTGCCCATGACCGCCTGGTACTGCTCCTGGGTCACCTCGTACTTGCCAAGCCAGAAGTGCCTGGTTATGTGCACACGATGCTGCGTCTCGTTATAGCCACGCCCTTCCTCTGTGGTCGGACTGCCCATTGTGAACTCGCCCTTCTCGACTTTTATAAGTTCCAGCTTTACGCCTCCAGGCAATGTGACCATGCCATTGAACTCCTGCTTCTTCAGAGGCACCGTAATGGATTTTCTGCCGTACCAGTCCACCTCGTTCAGGATCACTTCACCCGTGTACGTATGGTTGCCATCACCATATATCAAGCGTTGGCTGAAAGCTTCCCTCCTCTTGAGATTTTCCCATATCAACTGCGTCCTATGCGGCTGCCCCTCCACATTTGCATTAACCTCGCGGCCATTGACAGTCGCCTTTAGCTCCAGGCTGGGCACGAGGCTGGCGTTCGCCTTGCCACGCCACTCCCTGGCAAGAACGGCATCAAGTGCCTCCAACTCATCCGCCAACACAAGAATT
>JAFZZD010000173.1 GCA_017615955.1 Victivallales bacterium | reverse complement strand
TTGATGTGGCGATGGCAATGGCTGGTGTTCCCTTTAAATTCACATATCCCCGTGTGGTTGGCATTCGCCTGACTGGCAAGTTGCAGCCATGGGTGTCAGCCAAGGACGTGATATTGAAGGTGCTGTCAATACTTGGCAGCCAGGGCAATGTGGGTACGGCCGCAGAGTATTTCGGGCCTGGCGTGGCCACATTGAGCGTGCCAGAGCGCGCCACCATAACCAACATGGGCGCTGAACTGGGCGTAACCAGCTCCATATTCCCCTCCGATGAGGCGACAAAGGCATTTTTGGAGGCGGAAGGGCGCGGCGACTGCTGGCAGCCTCTAGCAGCAGACGAGGGGGCGGAGTATTCCCGCATAATCGACTTGGATTTGAGCCAGCTGGAGCCATTGGCGGCATGCCCCTCCAATCCCGGCAACGTGAAACCAGTGGCGGAGATCGCGGGGCTGCCTGTATCCCAGGTGCTGATTGGCTCCTGCACGAACAGCTCCCTCAAGGACATGCGCATGGTGGCGAAGGTCTTGGCTGGCAGGCATGTCAGCGCCAAGCTGTCACTGGGCATTGCGCCAGGCAGCCGCCAGGTGCTGCGCATGCTGGGCGAGGAAGGCTCCCTGGCGGAAATGGTTGGCGCGGGATGCCGCATACTGGAAAGTGCCTGCGGCCCCTGCATTGGACAGGGCTTCAGCCCTGCCAGCGGAACCATCAGCGTGCGCACCTTCAACCGCAACTTCCTGAACCGCACCGGCACAAAGAACGACCAGTGCTATCTGGTAAGCCCGGAAACTGCAGTCGCCACTGCATTGACTGGGAAGCTGACTGATCCCAGGACGCTGGGCATAGAATATCCCAAGTGGGAAATGCCCGAACATTTTGTGGTGGACGATGCCATGGTATTGCCTCCAGCAAAGGAACCTGGCGAGATCATCCGCCTTGAGACCATCGGCGAGCCGCCCGTATGCACTCCATTGCCCGATAGGCTGGAGGCTGAAGTGCTGCTGAAGACTGGGGACAAGATCACCACAGACCATATCATGCCCGCTGGAGCTTATCTCAAGTACCGCAGCAACATACCGCGCTATTCACGCTTTGTGTTCGAGTGCTTCAACGAGCCAGGCAAGCCCAGCTTTGCGGAACGTGCCGAGGCTGTCAAGGCCAAGGGGCTTGCCGGCGCAGTGGTAGGCGGCCTCAGTTTTGGGCAGGGCTCCAGCCGCGAACATGCGGCGATCTGCCCCATGTACCTGGGCGTGCGCTTGCTGGTGGCTCGCAGCATAGAGCGCATCTTGTATGCCAACTACATCAACTTCGGCATTCTGCCCCTGCTTTTCAAGGACGAGGCGGACTTGGACAAGATCACGGAAGGGACTCGCATTGTCATAGAGAACTTGCGCGAAAAACTGCAGCCAGGCGGAACCTTGACGGCGAAACTTGTGCAGAAGGACGGTGCTGAATGCGAGATTTCCTTGGCAAACACCCTCTCCAAAGAGGATATGGAGACGGTTTTGAAAGGAGGGCGTCTTGTCCTGTAGTGTTTCATATTCCGTAAAAAGTGTGCTTTTGCCTTGTGGGGGGAAGTTATCATGCTGAAGTACACGTTTTTGCAGCCATTGGGAGAAGGCGGCATATCGGTGCTGGATTTGGTGTCGCTGGAGGATGGAAGGACTGCGGTGCTGCGCAAGCTGCGCCCCTTGCAATTCTTCAAGATCGGCAGCCAGCTCATGTTCCGCAGGGGGATTCGCATCCGTGCCTCCCTGCCGCAGAACGATGGCATCGTGGCGTCGTATTCCACTGGGTATGCGGGACTTTGCCCTGCTGAACTTATAGAATATGTTCCTGGTGACAATCTTAGGATACTGCATAACAAGAAAAGCGCTGTGCTGCGGGAAAACATCTACGCCATACTGCGTTCCGCGGCAAAGGCGTTGGCTTTCGTGCATAGCTGCGGATTGCAGCATCTGGATGTGAAACCGGAGAATTTCCTGCTTAAATCTGGCGGCGAAACACATGTCAAGCTCACGGATTTTGACCTGACGTTGCCAGCTGAGGAGACTGGAAGGAGAAAGCAGTCAGGCACACCTGCCTACATGGCTCCTGAACAGCTCTACGGCAAATGCTCCAGCCAGGCAAGCGATGTGTTCTCGTTCTGCGTGATGTGCTACTATCTGCTTTCAGGGCATCCTCCCTTTGTGGGCAGCACGCAAAAATCCTCCCTGAAAAGGCAGGCCAGCGAACGGGTGCTGGCAACACCGCTGGGTGACATGGTTTCAAATGTCCCTCGACAATGGGAGGATGCCATAATGCAGGGACTGGAGAAACGACCTGACGCCCGCATTCAAAATATGGTCGCCTGGCTGAAGGTACTGGGCGAAGAAACGAATATCTGAGGCAATCGCTGAAAATGGGAAAGAATGTGTTATATACCAACGCTGAACTGCGCAGCCTCATCATACCTATGTTCTTTTCCACGCTGCTGTTCATTTCAGTTGGCGCAGCTGATTCGATGATGGTGGCATCCCTGGGCGCGGAAAGCGTGTCTGGCGTGGCTCTGGTGGACATGGTCAACATCCTTTTGGGCGGCATGCTGGCCGCCCTGTCCACTGGCGGCGCCGTTGTGGCCTCGCAGTATCTCGGGGCAGGGTGCCCCAAGGATGGGAATGACAGCGCAAAGCAATTGCTTTTCATATCCGAGCTGTTTTCCATAACGCTGTCATTGCTGTGCATTTTCGGCAAGCGTTTTATCTTGCATTTGTTCTTCGGCAATATACCTGAAGGCGTGGAGGCCGAGGCCATGCGGTACTTCCGGGTGACGTCATACATGTTCCCCTTCATGGGCATAAGCTTTGCGGCAGCGGCCATATTGCGTTCCATAGACAGGGCGAAGAGCACCCTGATCTCCTCCATAATCGTGAATGTAATCAACATAGTCGGCAACTATCTATGCATATTCGTGTTCAAATGGGGTGTGACCGGCGCGGCGATTTCCACGTTTCTGTCCCGTATCGCAGCCTGCGTGTATTTGTTTGCGGTGTTGAGCGACCGTGGCAACAAGATATATGTCTCATTGCATGAGCATTTCAGTGTGAATCTTGCGAAGATAAAGAAGATATTGTTCATCGGTATTCCCAGCGGCTTTGAAACGGGCATTTTCACTCTGGGGCGTCTTCTGGTGATTGGCATTGTGACAAAGTTCGGCACGCAGGAACTTGCCGCCAATTCAGTCGCCAACTCCATTTCCAGCATTGGCTGCATAATGGGCAACACATTCTGCCTGGCAATGATACCAGTCATTGGCAGGGCAGTGGGCACTGGCAACATGGACACGGTCCGCGCGTATGTTTGGAAGATGAGCAAATGGGCCTGGTGCTCATACGCCATCTGGAACGTGGGCGTCTATGCGCTTCTGCCGTTCATCCTTGGATTCTACACCAAGCTGACGCCAGAGACAAAGCACCTTGTCATGGTGCTGTGCAGCATACATCTGCTGTTCGGCATCCTGGGGTGGTCGCTGTCCTTTACCTTCCCCTGCGCGTTGCGAGCCATGAATGATGTGAAGTTCACCATGTGCGTTTCAGTGGGGTCCATGATTATAGTGAGGATTGGTCTGGCATACTACTTTGGCCAGCACCTTGGCTGGGGTGCCATTGGCACCTGGATTGCCATGGTGTGCGACTGGGTTGTCAGAATCAGTTTCTTCCTGGGGCGATACCGGTCTGGCGCCTGGCAGAAATATGCCTTGTCTGCATTGAAGTGAGGTGGCTTATGCGTCGTGCGAAATGCTTTCTGCCACTGTTTTTCCTGCTGCTTGCCTGCCTTCAGGGATACGCATACCCCGCCAAGGGCAAGCTGACAAGGAAGGAACAGACCTTGGAGGACAAGGCCAAGAAATGGGATATTGACATATCCCAGAAGTTCAAGAGCGATGCAGTCACGGGAAAGCCAGTCACGGGCATTTTCCTGGCAAAGGATTTGATGCGTTTCTTCGAGTGCCTGGAGTATTTGCCGGAGAACTTTGTGAAGCGTTCAGGCATCAACAAGGTCGTGATACTGGATGATTTGTCATTGCGGAATGTGCCGGCCGGTGGGGTGGCCTCGGGGAATGTGATGGTGCTGAGGAAGGGCTTCCAGAAGCATGTGTTCTACCACGAGCTTTTCCACATATTCGATGACACTGTGCACACCAACAAGCAGTGGTGCAATCTGAATCCAAAGGACTTTGTCTATAAAGGCAGCGACTTCTACGATGTGGATTTGAAGAAGCGTGATGCCAAGAAGGTGGAGAAGAACTCGTGGCTCCACAAGATGATGCCCCACTTTGTCAGCGAATATGCCATGAGCTTTGAGCATGAGGACCGGGCCGAGGTATTCGCCTCCATGGTGGTCGAAGGCAAGGATTTCCGAAAACGGACGGCGAAAAGCCCCGTCATGCGCAAGAAAATGAACATGATCATGGATATGACTGAAAGCAAAAGGCTTCTAGGACGTGATTTCTGGAAGAAACGTCTCAATGGAAAGCCTCTGGAATAGCAATAAAAGGTGAATGAAATGAAGTACTGGAAGTTGAATCTGGCGATGTTGTGGCTTTCGCAGCTGCTGATAATGGCGGGCTTTGATGCGATGATACCATTCATACCACTGTTCATAAAGGATGGACTGGGCGTAAGCGATCCCGCCGCCTTGATGATGTATGTGTCCATGTTCAATTTCTGGGGGTCCATGGGATATGCCATATTCAATCCCATCTGGGGCTTCTTGGCGGACAAGTTCGGCGTGAAGCCCATGCTGCTGAGGGGCACCTTTGTCACTGCGTTCCTCTTCCCGATGATGGCGTATGTGAAGTCTCCATGGATGCTGATTTTCCTCCGCTTTGTCAGCTCCAGCTGCGCAGGAACCACGGCGGCCTCCCAGATGATGATTGCCAGGACCACGCCAGACGAGCACCAGGGCTTCGCCCAGGGGCTGCTGTCCACCGCCATCTGGGGCGGTGCCATGCTGGGCAATATGGTTGGAGGTCTCATCATACACTACTACAGTTATACCTGCGCCTTCTGGATCTGCGGCATAATGTATTTTCTTGCTGGCATATCAGTCCTCTTCACAAAGGACGTGCCCAGGAAGGCGGCGGCTCCTGCCGCAGTCGGCGTCAATTCCAAGAGACGTTTCAGCCTTCTGCCTGACTTCAGCCGCGCCATTTGGATTGTGCTGCTGCTGTTCCTGGTCATGGGCGCAGTCCGCAACATAGAGAAGCCATTCATCGCATTGCGCGTAGAGGAATTGACATCGAAGGAGACTGCCGCACTATGGACTGGCATGATTAGCGCCATTGTCTGCGTCGGCGCGATCATTTCCGGCGCGGTCGGAGGACATCTGGCGGACCGCTTCCACCCAAAGAAACTGGCAATTCCAATTATGTTATTCTCTGGCATTTGCCTCTTTATGCAGGGTGTTGGCAGCAAGCCAAGTATGTTTGCCATATTCAGGGTGCTGCTTTTCCTGGTGGCAGGCGCAATGCAGCCAATGTTGCAGAAAGTGCTCTCGGGCGTGACACCGCAGGACAAACGCGGCTCCAGCTTTGGCTTCGCATCCTGCCTTGGGCAGATTGGCGTGATGATCTCCGCTTTGATTGGCGGCTACTTTGCCGCCAAGTTCGGCGTGGACGGCGTGTTCATGGTGGGCGGCGTTCTCATGTTCATTGCATTGCCAATCTATTTGAAGGGAATGGATGAATGCCTGAAGGGCAAGACTTTAAAGTATTCGAGGTAGTTTAAAATGAGAATAATCTACATATCTGACATTCATGGCAAGTTCAAGGCTCTGTCCCGCTTGCCGAAGGCAGATTTGCTGGTTGTGGGCGGGGACTTCACACAATTCGGCAGCTTGGACGATTTCAAGGAGGCAGTCGCCCGTGTTAAGGCGGTCGCTCCTGAATTCCTGGCAGTGGCGGGCAATCTGGATGTGCCAGAAGGCGATGCGGTTCTGGCGCAGGATGGGCATCTGCTGGAGCCAGCAGGCACTGTGCAACGCGGGGGATTCAGTTTTGCGGGCATCAGCGGTGCCAATACATCGCCTTTCAATACGCCCTACGAATGGAATGACGATGCAATGGAAAAGTGCCTGGAACACTTCATGCCAGGGCAACTGGATGTGCTGGTTTCGCATACGCCGCCCTTTGATTGCGGGGCGGATGTAATTGGCAGCGGCATAAGCGTGGGAAGCAAAGCGGTGCGCGGTCTGGTGGAGCGGGTAAGGCCAATGATTGTGTTGTGCGGGCATATCCACGAGGCAAGGGGCATCTACTCCATCGGCAAGATGCCTGTGGTGAATCCAGGACCCTTCGGCGACGAAGGCAACTACGCGGAAATCCTCATCGAGCGGGGGCAGGGCGCATCCGCATGGTTCGGGGTGGTTCGGAATTAGGGGCGTTACGGGGCGTTACGGGGCGTTACGGGGCGTTTACGGGGCGTTACGGGGCGTTACGGG
>JAFZZD010000018.1 GCA_017615955.1 Victivallales bacterium | reverse complement strand
GTTTTGCAACGTTTTTTTATTTTACCAGGCGTTCAAACACCTTTGCGTGGCCATAGACCTTGTCATACAGGCGTTCAGGATGCCATTGCAGGCCCAGCACGAAGTGGTGCTCCATATCGGGGCCATAGACGGCCTCGATTATGCCATCGTCCGCCAATGCGCCTATAGTTAGCCCCTTGCCCACCTCGCGTATTGACTGGTGGTGGGAGCTGTTCACGCAGAGCCAGTCGCAACCGAAAAGTTCCTTCAGCGGGCTGTTTTCCGTAAATGCCACCCTGTGCATGTTTTCCAGTTTTGGGAAGCCAGGGTAGCGGGCGTGCCAGTATGCCTTTGGCACCTGGCTGTGCAAATCCTCGTACAAGGTGCCGCCGTAGATGATATTCAGCAATTGGCAGCCCAGGCAAATCCCGAGGAATGGCTTCTTCCTTTCAAAGACGACTGCCTTGGACAATGCGAAGCAGTATTCTTCCTTTACCTCGTCCAGCAGGTTCTTGATTGCGGGGTGTGGACTGCCTCCATAGCGTTCTGGTCTGAAATCGGGGCCTCCGATGAAAATGAATGCGTTGCAACTGTCTGCCTGCCGTTGCACCTCGTCCTGGGAGGCACTTGGAACCAGTTCTTCCGCAAAGCCGCCAACAGCCTCCACCGCATGCACGTAGTTTTCAAAAGTCTCTCTGTGTGAGGCGATGTTGATGATGCCAATCTTGCCTGCCATAAATCACTTTTTCAAGACGATTGCGGTATGTATCAGATAACTCAGTTTTGTCATAAGTATGGGCAACTGATCCACGGTGGCGGCGTTCCGCATCTGCCCCAGGTAGTAGATGGCGAAGGAATGCTTGTCCAATGGCAGGAATTCCTTTGTCAGAGCATGAGTCACGCCCCATTCGCTGGGCAGAAGCACGTTGAACATCCTATCCCTCAGGGCAAGGGCGTTCCTGTAGAAGCCAATCACCAGCGGCCAGCCATAAATCGCCCCCAGCCTCTGCGCCACAAGAGCCACGCCGCATTCGTCGCCGTAGTTGTTGAGCATCACGTCGTTGACCAAAAAGTCCGTAAGGCAGTGCATGGGTACATTTTCCGTGTGGAGACCGGTGTCCGACATAAGCTTTGCAAATGCGGTGATGCTTTTGACCACCTCCATGGGCTGCGCCACATAGCGCTCCATCACCGTGTTGATCTGCATGGGCGAGGTCTGGCGGTCAATAATGCAGTTGATTGCCACGGCCAGTTCCCAGAAGCTGCTGCGGTTGTCCAGCAAGGCCTCCTTGAAGTCCACGTTGATGCGCAGCCGTCTTTCGTTTATGGTTGACAACTGGTGAATGCGTCGCCTCAGGTTAGGTTCGGGCGCGTCCATGTATGCGGCGATAATGTCGCCCACGTCTGGCCTGGCAAGCAGGTCCTTCATGGCCAGGCTCGCCAGCACTTCGTCATCCGAGGAAAGCTGCTCGATTATGTCGTTGCTTTCCATGGAGGGCTATGCCAAAGTCAGGGCCTTGTCCAAGATGGACTGTATCATCTGGGGTGTGATGATGCCCTTGCCCTCGGTTGAATAGTCGGTCTGAATGCCCAGGTAGTTGTAAAGCCTGGAACGTTTGCAGACTGGATCCACTGCCTCCGGGTCAGGGTTGGGGATGTATTCCGACTTGCCGTTTTCATCCACACGCGCCACCACCATGCCAGGAACGCGGTTGGGGTTCAGGCACTGCGCCAGGCAGAAGTTCACCAGGCCGTCCTCGGTTTCCAGGTCATTGTAAACCTTGACGAAGCGTCCCTTGTATTCATCCTTTGTCAGCAATTCGTCCAGTCTTTTATTAAGCATTGCGCATTTTGCGCAGGTCTTCTTGCCAAAAACATGTACCAGCAATGGTTTGTTGCTCATTGTCTATGCCCTTTAGAAATACGGCGGGCGAAAATGCCCGCCGTCATTTAGTTTGTCAATCCTCGCAAGTGCAGACGCGGTACATTCCGCGCTGGCGTGCCACCAGTTCACCATAGCGCTTGGACTTGTTCCAGTTCTGTATCTTGCTGAAATAGCCCACGACGCGGGTTTCGCCAACGACTTCGTTGGAGCCGCATTCTGGGCAGGTCTCCAGCAGGCCGCGGGTCTGGTATCCGCAGTGGTTGCAGTATGTGAATTCAGGCGACAAAGTAACCTGTGCCGACTGGGTTCTGTTGAACACGTTGCGTATCAATTCCGCGATTGCCATCGGCTCTGGCTTTTCCTCGCCGATGAAGGCGTGGATGATGGCACCTGATTCGATGACGCTGTGGAACATGGACTGCTTCTCTATGCGCTCCACCAGGCATATCGGCGCATCTGCCGACAGGTGTATGGAGTTGGTGTAGTAAGCCACATCCTCGTTGTCGCCCTTCACAACCTTGGAGGCCTCTTCCCTGAAGAAGACCAGGTCTGTCTTCGCCAGGCGGCGTGCTGCGGATTCCGCAGGTGATTCCTCAAGCGTGAACTTCAGGTTGTATTTCTTGGTGTATTCCTTGCAGCGCAGATACATGTGGGACACCACGCGCAGGGCCATGTTGAAGGCCTCCTCCGATTCGTGCATTTCCTTGCCTATGAGGAAGTTGATGGCGTCGTTCACGCCGATGAGGCCGATGATGTGCGTCACCTTGTCCAATTCCACGTATGGACGCCCGTCGCATGCCTTCTTGCCGATCTGCCAGAGCGGAGTGCCTGGGCCTGACATCATCTCACGGATCTTGGCGCGCTTCTGCAAGTGGGCATCCACTGCCAGGTCCATGGTCTTGTCGATTTCCTCCAGCAGCCCTTCCAGCGTGGCCTTGCCATTGCGGGAGGCACGGTATGCGGCCTGCGGGATGTTGATGGTCACATTCTGGAAGCCGCAGAAACGCATTGATTCCGGGTGCGCCAGCATGCGGTTGTCATCGATGGTGGTGCGCAGGCGGCAGCATGCCGACAGTGTGACCTCGTCACGGTCGAAGATGAAGTAGGTGGAGCCGTTCTTGGATGAAAGCTCGCATGCTTCCAGATAGATCTTGTACTGCTCTGGATCGTCAAAGGTCTCCTGGGACACGTGGAAGTCGCATTTCGGGAATTCGAACACGCGGCCATTCCTGTCGCCTTCGCCCCATACCTGGAGCAGAGCGGATGTGAAGCGGCGGGCCTCCGGCATGAAGTCGCCGTATGTGAGGATCTTGTAGCCAGCCGCCTCTGTGCGCTCGTCAATGGCACTGTCCGTGTGGAGCCCTGCCTTTTCGGTGTAGAGTTCGCGGCGCACCAGCACCTGTCCCTCTGGCGTGTCCAGATACAGGTCTGCCAGCTTGTTGCCGTTGCTGTCCGTGTCATCCCTAAGCACTTCAGTCAGAGAGTGGACTGTTCCTTCCGCGTCCTTCAGCATATATTTGCCGCCAGGCCCGATTGCGGGTACTTTCTGGAGGTATTTCGGAACGCCTGTGTGAATGTTAAAGTCCAGGAACAGGGTCTGCCCGCCGCGTGAGAATGCGTTCTGGGAGCCGTTGAAAATCAGTTCCTGTGCGACCTGCTTGACTTCCTTGTCGTTCATGCCCACCAGATATGGTGCATAGAAGATGTTGATGTACGCAATGCCAAGGGCACCCGCGTAGTTCGCCTGCATGGAGGCAAGGAATGTGTTGAGGTGACCAGTCAGCACCGATGCGGAACGGGCTGGATTGGATTCAGTATTTAGGTTGCTCAAGTCCCTGAGACCGTATTTCTTGATGTATTCGATGGAGTGGGATGAGCAATACACCCTGTGAGGATAACCCAGGTCGTGCAGATGCACAGCGCCTGTGTCATGAGCCTCCTTCACCTGCTTGGAGAAGATGGTGTCAAGCCCCCACTGCTTCAATATGAGTTCCGCAATGCTCAGGTTCACCGCCTCTGGATTGTTGGAGACGATGTTGCTGTTCTCCGTGGGCTTGGTGAACATCAGGTTCTCGATGAATTCACGTGGAATGTGGTACAGGGACAAGTCCTCCAGCTTGGCGGTGATGCCGCGCTCCACCAGCACGTTGTTCACCATTTCTCTGATTAGGGTGGTGCCGATGCGCTTGATGTTGCTGGAGATCAGCTGGTTCTCGACTTCCTTGGCCACGGATTCCGCGGTCTCTTCGTCCAGCTGGATCTTGTCAATGAGTTTCTTGACGATGCGGTTGCGGTCCCATGGCAGCGTATTGTCCGCACTGACGGAGCTGACCAGCAGCAGGCTCTGGTCCGTAATGTCCGGCTTGTCGGATTTCTTGCCGGTGCCCGATGCGCGTACCTGGATGGCATTGCGGGCGATTTCACGGATCTTGCGGTAGCGCTTGAACGCGCTCAATACCTGGTTGTGCCCACGCTCCGCAAGGACGATTTCCACCAGGTTCTGCACATCTTCCAGTTTCGGTATGCGCATGCCTTCCGCATCTGCCGCAGTGTAGTATTCGCAGAGCGGATTGTCCAGCTGGCCTATTACTTCGTTTGCGATGATTGCCGCTTCAGCCTCGTCTATGGTCTCTTCGCCGCGCCTGGCTGTCACTCCAGCCGCCTTCATTACTGCCATTGCAATCTTTTCCGTGCGGAAGGGCACCAGCATCCCATCCCTTTTTCGGAAAAACACAAACGGATTCGTTTGACTTCCCATTTGAACTCTTTTCTCCCTGAAATTTGTTTTGCCCTAAAAACTTTATGACTTATGGCCATGTTATACAGACAATAGCGTTTGGCCGCTCAATCTTGCCCCCATTCACTGTATTCGGCAATCGCACGAAACAGAACAAAAACATAGCCCATTTGAAAACTTGCGCACACTATATATGGCAATTATCGTTTCGTCAAACACTATATTTAGATTTTTTGAAAAATATGTGTTTTATTGATAATTTTTGTGTAATTATACGTATTTTTACATTTTTGTCATGGTGAAAATAGGACAATTTGGCATGGGAAAATCGTTTAGGAACAAAAGCAAACACTATATGTGTGCAAGTCTGCAACAAAATCGCCGAATTTAACACTAGAGAAAGGTGGTGGCAAAGGCTGCAATCGGTAAGTCACCTCCATGGGACTAATGGGACTAATGGGACTAATGGGACTAATGGGACACAATTTTCCAAGTTGTCTTGTCCCATAAGTCCCATTAGTCCCATTAGTCCCAGTGGAGGGGCATT
>JAFZZD010000172.1 GCA_017615955.1 Victivallales bacterium | reverse complement strand
CTTGTGGTGAATGACTGTTCCAGCGACGGCACTGCAGAGAAGCTGGCAAGCCTGCCTCCTGCCGCCGATTTGAGGATATTCAACCACGAGAAGAACATGGGCAAGGGCGCCGCGATTCGCACGGCGCAGGCGAATGTGACAGGCGATGCGGTCATCATCCAGGATGCGGACCTGGAATATTCTCCGGCAGAGTTTCCCCGCTTGTTCGCACCCATTGAGAAAGGCATGGCGGACGCGGTTTTCGGCAGCAGGTATTCGGGGCGCGAGATCATGGTGGATACATTCTGGCATTATTTCGGCAACAAGGTGCTTACTACCGCATCCAACATATTCTCCAATCTGCATTTGACCGACATGGAAACCTGCTACAAGATGATACGCAGTGACATATTCAAGAGCTTCACTTTGGAGTGCAACCGGTTCGGCTTCGAGCCTGAAATCACGGCAAAACTGTCCAAGCGCAAGGCTCGCATATTCGAGATGCCCATATCATATTTTGCACGTTCCAATGAGGAAGGCAAGAAAATCGGGTGGAAGGATGCCGTGGCCGCATTCTGGTACATATTGAAGTACAACCTCTGAATGGCATCCGCAAATGGGCCGCAGATTTGAACTACATTCGGAATTCGCGCCGTCAGGCGACCAGCCTGAGGCGATTGATGCGCTGGCGAAAGGCATAGAGAACGGCGCGGCGCGGCAGACATTGCAGGGCGTGACGGGTTCGGGAAAGACCTTCACGCTGGCAAATATGATACAGCGCGTGCAGCGTCCAACGCTGGTGATTTCCCATAACAAGACGCTGGCGGCGCAGCTTTACAGCGAATTCAAGGCGTTTTTCCCCGACAATGCGGTGGAGTATTTTGTAAGCTACTATGATTACTATCAGCCAGAGGCGTACATTCCCGCCACCGACACCTATATTGCCAAGGATTCTGCGCTGAACGATGGTCTGGAGAGGCTGCGGTTGGCTGCGACTGGCGCGTTGCTGGAAAGGCGGGATGTGATTGTGGTGTGCTCCGTGTCCTGTATCTATGGCTTGGGTTCGCCAGAGGACTTTGATGCAATGAAGGCGAAGATCGTGCTGGACGAGGATGTGCCCCGCAAGGACATATTGCGCCGCCTGGTGGAAATACAGTACAACCGGAACGATGTGGCACCCGAACGCGGCCAATTCCGCGTGGCAGGCGATACGCTGGAAATACATCCCTCCCATCGCGAGGACTTTGTGAAAATTGACTTCTGGGGAGATACGGTGGAGCGCATTACCAGGTGCGACCCCGTTAGCAGGGCGGTAATAGAGGAGATGAGCGATGTCACTATCCTGCCCGCAAAGCATTTCGTAATGCCCGATGAGCGCATCAAGAATGCCAAGCAGGCAATTCTGGATGAAATGCAGGAGCAGGTCAAGTACTTTGAGCAGCATGGCAAGCTGATTGAGGCGCAGCGCATCTATGAACGCACAACATACGACCTGGAAATGCTGTCGGAAATCGGCTATTGCCAGGGAATAGAGAACTACTCCAGGCATCTGGCAGGCAGGGCGCCGGGTTCCCGTCCCTGGACCATCATAGACTACTTCCCAGAGGATTTCATCACTATCATAGATGAATCACACGCCACGGTGCCGCAGCTGCGGGCTATGCAGAATGCGGACAGGAACCGCAAGCTGGTGCTGGTGGAGAATGGCTTCAGGCTGCCTTCCGCACTGGACAACAGGCCGCTGACATTCCAGGAATTCGAGGCATTGCAGAAGCAGGTGGTATTCGTGTCCGCCACACCTGCCGCCTACGAACTGTCCCAGACCACTCCTGTGGAGCAGATCATTCGTCCCACTGGACTTCTGGATCCTGAAATCGAGGTGCGTCCATTGGAAGATCAGGTGGATAATGTGATCTACGAGATCAAGCAGCGAGCCGCCGTTGGCGAACGCACTCTTGTCACCACTCTGACCAAGAAGATGGCGGAGGACTTGTCGGAATACCTGCGCAAGCTGGACATACGCTCCAGATATCTGCATTCCGAAATCGATGCAATGGAGCGCGTGGATATATTGCGGAGCCTGCGTGCTGGCGACTTTGACTGCCTGGTGGGCATCAACCTGCTGCGCGAAGGGCTGGATCTTCCGGAAGTGGCGCTGGTGGCAGTCATGGATGCGGACAAGGAGGGCTTCCTCCGCTCGGAGACATCTTTGATACAGACCGCTGGCCGCGCGGCCCGTAATGAGCATGGCAAGGTCATCCTCTATGCTGACAGGATTACGGACAGCATACGCGCCATGATGGACAAGACCAACTCACGCCGCGAGAGGCAGGCGGAATACAACAGGGAGCATAATATTACGCCCCATACGGTGCGCCGCAGTGACCAGGCGAGCCTGCGCATCTACGAGGATGCCGCGAAGCAGGAGGCAATGGCCGTGGCGGAGGACGAAAAGGAATACAGCGTGCTGGAGAAGGTGCGCCGCCTGGAAGGCGAAATGCAGGAGGCTGCAGCAGCACTGGAATACGAAAGAGCCGCCATGCTCCGCGACCAGATACGCAGCATCCTCGGAAAAGGCTGATATTCAACGCAAAGGCGCTTTCTATTTTAACGCAGAGGCGCAGAGACGCAGAGACACAGAGTTTTTAACGCAGAGGCGCAGAGGCGCAGAGACATAGAGTTTTTTTCTGTCGTCGTTACTTTTTATTCGCCTGAACGAAATCCGCAAGCGTGGCGAACGTG
>JAFZZD010000171.1 GCA_017615955.1 Victivallales bacterium | reverse complement strand
GACGCCGTCGCTACCACATTCGACGGCGGGGACGCCGTCGCTACTACTTTCGACGGCGGGGACGCCGTCGCTACTTCGCCGCCCCCTGCATATCCATGATGGCCATGAACATCAGCAGCACGATGGAGCCAACGGAGATGCCCAGCACCACTATCACGATTGGCTCGAACAGGCTGAGCAGCCGCTTGATGCTCTTGCGCATGTCGGCCTCGTACCTGTCCGCCACACGCTCCAGCATAGTCTCCACCGCGCCTGTTTCCTCGCCAACGCCGATCATCTTAAGCATAAGGCTAGGTATGTATTTGGAGGCGGACAATGCCGCCGACAGCTTCTGCCCCTGGCGCAAGTCGCCAGCCAAGCCCGTGATTGACGCGCTGATGGTCTTGTTCTGCACAACCCTGTTGGCAATGGAGACTGTGTTCAGCAGATGCACGCCGCTGCGCATGAGGATTGCCATGGTACGACAAAGACGGGCAATGTTGCTATACAGCACCAATTTGCCGATGATGGGCATTTTCAGTATTGCGCTGTCGTAAAAGGAGCGAATTGCGGTATCTGGCTTGCGTATCTGCATTATCACATAAACAATGGCGGCAAGCAGCACCAGAGATGTCCACCACCAGCTGTGAAGGAAGCCAGACATCGCCAGCAGCACATCCGTAGCGGTGGACTGTATGCCCGCACCAGCCAGAGACGCAGCGAATTTCGGCACGATCACGCCCAATATGAAGACCAGCATGACCACGCCCGACAATGCGATGAACGCTGGATATACCGCAGCCGATATTATGAATGACTTCAATTCCGCCGCTTCAGTCAGGAAACGACGCAATTCGCCCATTACCTGCGGCAACGCGCCAGCCTCCTCGCCAGCCTCGACCACGCCAGCGTACAATGGCGGGAATATGCGGCTGCGCTCCCGTATCAAATCAGACAGCTTGCGGCCTTCATGCAGGCCACGCCTGAGATCGCCTGCGGTGCTTGCCATGGCGGGGTTGTCAGGGTCGTCGCCAACGATGCCCAGGGAGCGTTCCAGGGGGATGTTCGCCTCCAGCAGGGGCACCAGCCTTTCCGTGAAGTCCACCACATTGAAGCCTGGCGTGAAAATCGAGCCACTGGCAGCCGAGGCGGTCCCAGTTCCCAGAAAATCCAGCGGCACCAGTCCCCTGCGCTGAACGCGCCTGGTCGCATCCGCCTGGGAATCGCCCTCAATGAGCAATTCGCTGATCGTGCCATTGGCGTCACTAACTTTGAATTTGAATAAAGGCATCTTTTGCCACCATTGTTGTTCTTACATCATCGCCGCGAAACAACGCAATTCAATTAACGCTGTTTGAGGAGATTTATTGTGCATGGAAACAAGCACTTAAGTTGTTGGGAAATCTACATCTCCACCCGCAAAGTCAATTTCTGGTTAGGGTTCATTTGGAATGACAGCACCTGCCCGCCAGGATGCCGAACAAGAACTGCATCGCCACTGCACTCCAGAACATCCTTTTCAGGCGGCGTGCGCAGCTTGAGCCGCAAAAGCCCAGGGCGCGTCGCCTTGATGCGCAGCGTGCAGCAATAGGACTTGCCATACCATTCTTCACGGAAAGTGCCGCCGCTGACGATGAAGCCTCCTGGCGCCGGCATGTCCTTGACATAGCAGCTACCACGTGTGCAGGAGAAGAAATGCAAAACGCCGCCCTCCTCGTACATGAGCAAATCCTGCAGGAATGAAAGTGCCCCCATTGTGGCGTCCAGCTGTATGATGTCAGGTCTGCCGCAGAATTCAAACACGCCCTTGATGGCTGCGTCATGTGTGGAATTGCCGCCCTTGTTGAGGAAAGCCTGCCTCCACATATCGAACAGCATCAATGCCGTGTCGGGATTTCCCAGACGCAGCTGCAATGCCATTGCCCAAGTCATGCACCATCCAGTCCAGCGCGACATTCCCTTGCCCACCCAGCGCGCCACGCTGTTGCGCACAATTGCCGCCCATTTTTCGTCATCAGGATCAATTGTGTTGAAGGGATATATTCCAGCCAGATGGGAATGATGCCTGTGGCTGACGTCCAGGTACTTGCCTTCCCAAAGCCCGATTTCCTGCTCGCCTTCGTAGGAAATAACCTCATTTTCTCCCCAGTCCATGCGACGTGGCAGAAGACATGCCTCCGGCAACTTTTCCTCCACCTCCTTCCAGCGCTTGTCCACTGGCAATTTCAGCATTTTCGCACAGCGGAGAAGATTGCGAGTAAGACGGTGGCAGGCCGCCAGCTGGAAACTGGCATTTACGCCCCATGCGTCAGGATTTGCGCTCTTGTATTCAGGCGAAACGGACAACGGCAAGGACAGCTTGCCGTCCTTTTTCTCCATCATTGCATAATAGACATTGAATGCGCCTTGCATAAAGTCCAATGCAATATTTTTCAAATATTCCATATCGCCAGTATAGTCGGCATAGTCGAACATCATCTGCGCGACCCAGGCTGTGCAGCCGTGGTCCAAGGTGCCAGTCCAGAAGCCGCCGATGATGCGACCCGTGTCATCCACGGCGTGAGGCAGCATATAGCCATTGTCTATGCCGATGAACAACTTGGCATTGTTTTTGAGCTTTTCCCGCCATGACCAGACCATGTCCAGCATTTTCCGCAGATTGGCATATAGCCTAGCCCGCAATGCGGGTGCGTAGCACATCTGGACATTGATGTTGAAGTGGTAGTCACCCGACCATGGCGGCATCCTGTTGTCCTCAATCCATGGTCCCTGCAAACCAGCCGGCACGCCATAGTCTGGAGTCATATTCTGAAATTTGAACATGGCCTCGTCGTACTGCTTCTGCAATTCTTCATCTTCAAACGAAACCTGTGGCGAGCATTCCCAGAATCTGTAAATATGCGCTTCTGGAAAACTATTGGCCAGGCTTCTGTTGGAAATTGCCTTCTCCAGTTCATCTTTTGTCTTGTTTATGGCAAAACTGCATTTAATCCCCTCGGTCTTCTTGAATACCACACTGACACTGTATGACCCGTCTTTCTCATTGGGCATTTTCTGGATAAAATAACCAGATTTGGCCTCCGCCCGCAAAAACGGCTGCGAGAAGCCGCGCTCCTTTAATTCCGGCGTTGAATTATACGCAGGAGACAAACTCCAGCTCTCTATGTTCTTGCTGTAAAATGCAAACAGATCCTCTTTTTCATCTATATTGAGGGATGCCTCTGCAAAATTGTCCCTATAGATGGGATTCGGGTTAGGGAATAGACCCAATTTCACTGTCATCCCGCCGTATGTCAAATCCAGGCTATTGCTGTAAGCCACGCATGGTGCCTTGAGTTTGATGCGGATATGCCCTATGGGCACAATACTTGGCCGCGCGGGTTCGCCTTCCTTTGGCGTAAGCTGGAATATGTCCTTAAGCCTCTGGACGTCCTTGCTCTGCAACGCCTGGCGTATGTTGGCGAAGTTCTGCTCTTGACGCCATTCCATGCCGCCGCGATGGTCCCACAGATTGGCGCAGCCGATGGTGATGTTGATGACATCGTCCGCACCCCAGACGAGCAATCCAAGATGCCCATTCCCCAGCATCGTGCCTTCATTGACTTTCAACGGGTATTTGTATTCTCGAGATAATTTGCGCTGCACCATTACCACACTCCATTGTTTTAAGGCTACTTTGCCGTAATATAATTAGAAAACGCCCATTGCAAACGCAAAAGAGGCAAATGAAACCTACAAGCATGCCTCCTTGTGGTAATGCCTCACCGAATGATATTGGCAGAATAGCCACGTAGCAAACTACAAGTTGCATAGTTCCCTTTTAGCAAAGCCTGTCCAGCGTGATTGAGCCAGCCACACGCGGGACAGGCTTTTTTTTCTTCGTTTTTTTGTTT
>JAFZZD010000170.1 GCA_017615955.1 Victivallales bacterium | reverse complement strand
CGCAGAGACGCAGAGTTTTTAACGCAGAGGCGCAGAGACGCAGAGATTTTTATTGTTTTTTTTAGTCAAAAATCACGGCAGTCTTGTTGCCAAAACAATAAAATCTCTGCGTCTCTGCGTCTTTGCGCCTCTGCGTTAAAACTCTGCGCCTCTGCGTTGGATTAGGGGGCGAGGAAGTCCGCTTCGCCCTGTTGTTCGGCAGGGACGAAGTTGTTTGTGCCGTAGATGGACGATGCAATGCAGCCCTGTCCCCAGGCTGGTGCTTGCGCATTTGGCGCATCGCCGATGAGTTCATCGCTCTTGGTGAAGAGCGTGACTCTGGCGTGTGGGCGCAATGGCGCGGCCTCGCATGAGAAGGCGATGCTGTTGTCGCCGCTGGCGAGTTCAGGTGTTTCTCCAATGGGTTCAACATCTCCCAGGTGGTTGCCGTGGCCGTCAAAGACGTGTGCCTTGCCTTCGCCGTAGTATTCCAGATATTGCCCTGCCTTCAGCGCAACTGGGAACATCATGGTCTTGCCATTTACAGTGACCACAGGCTTAACCATGGGCTGCTCCACCAGCGGCAATGCCCTGATTGGCCCGATGCCAAGGGAAACCTCGTCGCCTTTCGCAATGTTGTTCAGCCAGAGGTCGATGCCCAGCGTGCGCTCGAAGTTGAAGTGGCTGCGGTACAGGTTGTATTGGCAGCGTGCGAGAGGCCAGGAGTAGTCCTCGAATTCCTTTGTGACTGATTTCAGCAGCTCCACATAGCGCCAGCCAGTGAAGTCGATTTTCACATAGAACTGCTTGCGGCACCAGCCAATCGAGCGTCCGAATAGGACGATATTGGCGACCTCGCCTTTGCCGTCGCCACGTATCCAGAGGCCGATGCCCTGCTTGTCGTTCAGGTTGATTTCGTCAAAGGCGATGTGCTGGCATGTCCAGGACGCCTCATGCAGCGTGTAGTTGCGCTCGAAGTGGTCGCATAGCGAGTATCTGTCCTCTGGCGCGGAGCTTAGCACCAGACCGTCCGATGTGTCGCGCTTTCCGTTCCAGACTGCGAATTGCTGTACTGGCCCTTCGCCATGGCCCGCAGGTGTAACGGAGCTGGTGGCGCCAGGCGCGGATGAGGGATATGTATAGAGTTTGCCGCTGTTGAGGATGGTGATGGTCTCGCCTGGGTCGTAGATCTTGTCACTTCCGTCGAAACTGGCCAGGGTAGTGCCGTTTGGGGAATCGTATTTGTCAATTGAAGGCAGTGCCTCTATGCGTAGCGCCAGTTTCTGCGTCTTGAATGGATTGGTGCAATGCCAGGCATTCGTGATGCCCTCCAGGTCGTCCACCTGGTGCCGTTCCGCATGTATTGGCTGAAGATTCCACTTGCCCTCGCCAGCGGGGCACAGGCGGTATTCCTCATTGGTGTTGGCAAGACGCTTTAGCACAGCTTCGGGGAAATGATGGCTTTGCCTGAGTTCCTCGTACTGTTTGATGGCGGGCGCCAGGTCATAGAGCCAGGCACCGTCATGCAGCGTGGCAGGCGTCAGGCGCTGCAGCGTGAAGTTGGCGTTGGTGGCAAGGGATTTGCTGTACATATACTCCACATCGTCCCAGAATGTGTGGTCAGTCTGCTGGTCGATCCATGGAAACAGGGCCGCCCATCCCATGTGCAGCGGCAGGAACATCTTGCGGGCAAAACTGTTGGAATAGACGTGCAATGCATGGAAGCGCTTGTGCTCCAGCGTGCCGTGGTCCCAGGCCTGCATTCTCGTGCGCACATACCAGAGGTGGTGGTGGAATGTGGCCATCTCCATCATTATGGGATGGTCCAGGCCGCGGAATACCTCAAATGTGAACTTGGCGCCATAGTGCCAGCGAGCCTCCTCGCCGCCGATTATGTGTGAGCCGTCCAGTCCGTCAAGATACACAAAGTCGAATTTGCATTTGTTGACCACGCTGGAGATCCTGTCCGCCACCTCGGTGAACAAAGTCGATTCGCCGTCAGGAGCGAAGCAGCCCCAGCATTCCTTCAGGTGGTGCACCTTGGCTCCTGCCTTGTGGGGGGCGGGGACAGTGCCGCAGGCACCGCGCTTGCATTGCAATACCGCGTATGGCGCATCGTCCTTGACCATGCTGTACTCGATGAGTTCATCGTCTATCTGCAATGTCATGCTGCGGCGGATGTAGTAGCTGATTAATTTAGGCAGGTCGCATGTGTCCTCCACCAGCGGGATTGCGTCTGCTGTGGCGTCAATGTCATTGGCAAGCGTATATGAGCGTTCCTTTGCCAGGCGCGGGTCTGGCTTAGGCGTGACCCAGGAGCAGTTCTTCGCAATGGAGAATGACATTGTATGAAGGCCCGCCAGTATGCCGGCAGCGTGCAGCTTGTCTATCAGCTTGCACACATCGTCATACCCGTTCGGGTATATTTCTGGCTTGGGCAAGTAGGAGCCATAGTCCAATGCGCCGCTGAATTCAATGGCGCCAATGCCCATCTGCCTGCAGAAGTCAATCCACTTTTCCGCATCCTCTGGCCTGGGGACATTCATCACATTGGAGATGGCGGGCAGCTTGCTGTCCATTGCCCAGGGACCGCACAATGGTGAATGTGGTACGCCTGGTGCGTCGCCCACCATTTGCTTCATAAGGTCTCGCATGGCATTGAATGGAGCCGCCACCAGCCCAGTTTCCGCGCCTTCGAAGCCGAAGCGCCTGTAGGCAGCCGTCCACAGATGTGCCTGTGGGCCTGGCAGCTCCTCCACATTTGACTTCAGGCTCAAAGCAATCATGGATGCGCTGAACGGCTGGTCTGCCTCTGGCACCAGGCTGGTGGGTATGTTTACAAATGCCAGTTCGTCAAAGTCTCCTTCTACGGAGCGCACCATGAACACTATGTAGCCCTCGGTGATTTTCACCTGAATCTGCGCCTTGCCCGCGTTTCCCGCGAAAACCAGCGAGAGAATGTTGCCGTCAAATGAGGCGGCGCAGCAATCTGCACGCCAGCCATCCTTTTTTATGTACGCGCAGGGGGATGGCGGAGTAAGCAGCGCGTGGTTTATGCCAGTCTTGTTCTCGAAGAAGCCCAGATTCTCACCATTGTCGCCTATGCGCCACTCGCACAGTTTGTTCTTAATGCGTATTGCCATTATTATTTGCTCCTTGTGTTTTTTTTTGAAAGAACATAGCATAGTTTTCAAATCTGTACAGAAATGAGGAATATTTTTGTGGGTGCCGAGGAGGCGCCCATTCAGGTTGCCTTGGCGGAAACATACGCAAAAGAGATTATTTTAATGCTCTTGGTGCGCATAACATTAAGGCAACTTGAGTGGGCGCCGCCTCGGCGCCCACATAATTTCGCACAAAATCTAATCTTTGTAGTTGGAGAAAACACAATTTGGTTTACTTTATGCGGCAAAAATTTTTTTACACCAACAAAACAAGGAGAAAAAACAATGATAGAAGTAGGCATTATCGGAGCGGGGCGTCTGGGCAACACCCATGCTGGCAATTTGGCAAAGATAGACGGCGTCAAGCTGACTGCTGTGTATGACATAAACCCAGAGAAGTCCAAGGCATTCCAGGAGAAGTATGGCCCTGCAATTTGCTCCTCGGCGGATGAACTGGCGCAGAAGGTGGACGTGGTGATCGTGTCATCCCCCAGCGATTGCCATATTGAGGGTGTGCGCGCCGCAGTAAAGGCGGGCAAGGCCGTCTTCACGGAGAAGCCATTCTGCCGTTTCGCAGAGCAGGCGGAGGAATACCGCTCTCTCCTCAAGGGATTTGACAAGCCATTCGGCATCGGCTTTGTGCGCCGCCACATGCTGAAGACCAGAACACTCAAGGCCATGCTGGACGACGGCGAAATCGGCCGCATTCGCTTCTGCAATGTGGACCTGCCATTCGGCGTGTTCCAGAGAATGTATGATGACTGGTTTGCGGACTACAAGCGCTCGGGCGGCGTGATCCTGGACATGCTGGCGCACCACATCGACCTGGCCAACTGGTTCTTCGGCCCCGCCAAGCGGGTGTATGCCCAGGGTCTTATGCTGGATCCCAAGCAGGAGCTTCCATCGGACTATGTCTCCGCCACCATCACATACGCCAATGGCGTCATCGTGAACATGATGTGCAACTGGCAGCGTTTCGGGCGTTCTGGCGAGGTCATGGAAATCTACGGCGAGAAGGGCGCCCTTACCATGAATTCCACACAGACATTGCAGCTGGCAAAACTGAATGTGCCTGTAAAGGAAATCGAGATTGACGAAAAGGCCCAGAGCGTGGGCGTCAACAACGCCAGCACAGGAAATGGGTTCCTGAATGAAATGATGAACTTCATGGACGCGGTCCGCGCCGGACGTAAGTTCACTCCTGGAATACCCGAGGCATTCTCCAGCTTCGCAGTGGCGGAGGCCATGATGCGCTCCGCCGAGACAAACCAGATCGTGGAAATCAATTGAGGGCTGCATTCTTATGGAAAGAAAGATACGCGTTGGCATTCTTGGCTTGGGACGGGCTGGCCGCTTTATGCACGCCCCTGAAATCGCACTCTACCCGGACTTCTACGAAATCGTGGCTGGATGCGATCATGCTCCCGACAGGAGGGAAAACCTGCCAGAGCAAATGAAAAATGCGAAAATCTACGCCAGCTACGATGAGATGCTGGCGGATCCGACTGTGGATATGGTCACGATTGCAACACGCAATGAAGACCACACGCCACACGCGTTGAAGGCGCTGGAGGCGGGAAAGGCCGTAGTCATTGACAAGCCACACGCGATCTCCATGGAGCAGGGCGAGGCACTGCTGGCCGCCTCCCGCAAATATCCAGGCAAGCTGTTCTTCCGCTTCAACCGCCGCTTTGAATCACCTTTCCTCATGATACAGGAGATTCTCGCCTCCAAACTGCTGGGCAACATCTCCATGATCAAGATACATCGGCATCCAGGATATGTGCGCCGTTTCGACTGGCAGACATTGACGGAATGCCACGGCGGCCTGCTCAACAACTGGGGACCGCATTTCGTGGACCAGGGCCTGCAGTTCCTGAACTCGCCTGTCAAGGAAGTGTGGTGCAAACTGTCCCATATCGTGGGCGGCGGCGATGCGGATGACCAGGTGAAGCTGGTGCTGGTGGGCGAAAACGACTGCGTGGTGGACATTGAGATTTCCACGATCCTGACCATATACGGCAATCTCTACGAGATATGGGGCAGCAGAGGCTCCATGGTGGTGCCCGCCGATGGCCAGAACATCAAGCTGCGCTACCTAGACCCGTCAATTCGCTTCACCAGGCTGGATGGCGTGAAGGAGAACTTCCCGTTGCAGTTCGGCAATCCCAACGAAAAACTGACCTTCATTGAGGAGACACGCCATATTCCCAGCGAATACGGCCATCTGCTGCAGCGTGGCAAGGTCATCGAGCGGGGCAAGGAAGACCCGGACAAGGGCTATACCTACCCTGACACCATGTGGTACCACGTGTATCAGGCATTCATGGGCAACGCGCCATACCCCATCACGGCGGAGGAGGCCTACAATGTCATCAAGGTGATGATGCAGGCCCACGAGGCGGCCAATTACCAGCCCTCGGTTATTGAATATTAATACCGCGGCGAGAACGCCGCGGCACAGTACGGTTCTGTGCTGCGGCATTTTTGCCGCTGGTTCTGTGCTGCGGCATTTTTGCCGCTGGTTCTGTGCTGCGGCATTTTTGCCGCTGGTTCTGTGCTGCGGCGTTCTTGCCGCTGGTCCTGTGCTGCGGCATTTTTGCCGCAGTTAAAAAACAAGGAGAAAAACAAATGAAAAAATTACTTTTGGCAAAGATTCTTGGTGGTGGTTTTGGTTTTGCGGTGCTTCATGCCATTCTTTTCTGGATTGCGTATTTCCAGTGCGGCGGTGCGCACAATTCCGCAAAGGGTATTTGGCAGGGACTGAAAACCGCTGGCAGTGGCTGGGCGGATATGCTGAAATGGCTGGGCTTCCCGCTGTCTGGCATTGACGCATCAGGCGCCGCATTTGTCCTCCTTATGATCATCAACTCCCTCCTCTGGGGCTGCGTGGTCGGCATCATTGTTGGTTTAATTTTCGGCAGGAAGAAATAAACATAGAGGATTTTTGACCATGACAACAGATTCCACCAGTACCCCATTCGAGTACAAGCCCATTCCTGAGGATGCACTCCGCACCCCAGACCATCCAGATTACGTTGAGAAGGCCATTGGCGCCTTCCGCCTGTGGGAGGAGGAGTATTTTCGCAGGCACATCCATGACGAAAGCAAAATCAAGCCATACACCCTGCCTCCAATACCAGACACTCTCCAGGAATGGGAGGCGCAGAAGGGCGAAATCCTGGCATTGGCGAACAAGTGGCTCTACGGCGTGATGCCGCCACCGCCAGACAAAGTGGAAATCAAACTGCTGGCAGAACGCAATGATGCGCTGGATGGAACGGCAATCCGCCGCGAATACAGAATCTACTGCCTGATGGACAATGGCCGCAGATTCGATTTCGACATGATGCTGTACGTGCCAGTCAATGCCAAGGAGCCGCCGCCAGTCTTCGTGATTGAGAATTTCTATGGCAACCAGGGCAGCACCCCAGATACGGATGTGCT
Organism: Victivallales bacterium; assembly: GCA_017615955.1. The sequence continues at coordinate 955 of JAFZZD010000170.1, read as the reverse complement.
TCCCACACGCGCCATCGAAAATCCACAGCGCAATGTGAAGATGGACCGCCTGAACTTCAAGGAGTGCATACGCCGAGGCTACGCCATCGCCACTGCCTGCTACAAGGAAATCTTCCCAGACAACATGGACGGTGCCCGCAAGAGCATCTTCACCCTCTTCTACGATGACCTGCGCCCCGACTACGAAATCTCCGTCCAGGAACTCAAGGAAGGGCGGCATCGCGAATATGCGGCATATAACGGATGGGCCTGGGGCTACAGCCGTATGGTGGACGCACTGGAGAAGATACCGTTGGTGGACGCATCCAGACTGGCGTGCGTGGGCCAGAGCCGCCTGGGTTCCGCCTCAATGGTGGCGGGCATCAACGAACCTCGTTTCAAGCTGGTGTGCGTGAACAATTCAGGGCAGGGCGGCGCACCGCTTCTGCGCAGGACTTTCGGCGGGCGCATTGCAATCCTGTCCATTGGCCGCTGCGCTCACTTTGCTTGCGACCGTGTCATACAGTTCGCCGACCGGGAGGAAGACCTCCCCTTTGACACGCACCAGTTGCTGGGCCTCATCGCGCCACGGGCACTCTATGTCACCAGCTCCAGCGAAGACCTTAACGCGGATCCCCACGGCACATTCTTGGCAACTGCATACGCATCAAAGGTGTGGAACCTGTACGGACTGAAGGGACTGGAGACAATGGATATGCCGCCTGTGGACACACCCATCGGCAACCATGTCCGCTACCATGTCAAGACAGGCCCCCACTCCATCACACCCTACGACTGGGAGCAATTCTACAACTTTGCCGACACCCTCTTCAAGTAGGTTTCCATTTGCCGATAGCATCCATGTGAGCGCCGAAGCGGCGCTCACTCAGGTTGAGCAATTGTGAGGGTAGGATTTCTTGAATAAGTGACGTGAAGGTCAACTTGCAGGGGCAAATTTCTTATGCAAGGCCATATT
>JAFZZD010000169.1 GCA_017615955.1 Victivallales bacterium | reverse complement strand
CAGCGCGTCCCGCGCTGGGAAACTGCTTGTCGCAAATTGTCAGGCGGTTCTTTCCAGCGCGAGACGCGCTGGCTACCCCCGCCAACCGTCCAGGAGGGTGCCGTTGGCGTCAGTCGGAGTGAAGTTCAAGTGCAGTTGCCTGCCGATGGCATCCCAGCGTCCCTCCATGTCATCCGCATGATACACAGGATGCCACCCCAGTTTTAGGTAGATGCGCAGCGCAGGCACCCTGAAATCATCGGTGAATATCACAAAGCGCTTGAAGCCCACTTCCTTTAGCGCCTGCATGGTTGCTATGGAAATGGGCTTGCCTAAGCCACGTCCTCTGTAGGCGGGATTGCTCAGAAGCCAGCCAAACTGGCCTGTGCCTTCCTCTGTGTAAGCCTCCGCCGAGGCCGCCTGCGCAAAGGTTCCGCTGGCCTTGTCCACGATGAGCATTACCTTTTTGGCAGGGCCGTTCAGATACTCGTCCAGCTTTGCCCCGTCCCATTCAGTGAAGCCTGACATTGGCCTCATGGCAAGATACTGTTCCTCGTCGCCGTGCTTCAGTGCGCGTATCTCAAAGCCCTCTGGCACCTCAAGTTGCGGAATATCGTCCCTTTCGGGGAAAAAGTACATTTTAAGTTGCATGGCAAAATCAGTCTCTATTGAGCAGTACGTTCTTTTCGTAGGCGCGGATTGGCTCCATCATCGCGTAGTCGTCTGGCATTCCGTTCTTTTCGCAGTAGAAGCGCCACACGTCAGTCCATGGTAGTGCCTTTGACATCTCGCTGTGCGCCATTCTGCCTGTGAAGTCCCAGTTCTTTTCCAACTGCACCAGTTCCTGATATGGCTCCAGCAAGGCAATGAGCAGCGCCTTCCGCATATTGCGTGCGCCGATGGTCCAGGCCGCGATTCTGTTGATTGATGCATCGAAGTAATCCAGGCAGATGTAGATGTTGGTGCCGCCATTGCAGCAGCGCACAGTCTCCCTGGCGATGCGCAGCAGCTCGTCATTCAGCAGGATGACATGGTCGCTATCCCAATGCACGCCGCGGCTCACATGCAGAAGCATACGCCCCTGCTGCGCCACCACCGCGCTGATCTTGTCTCCAATGTCCTCCGTAGGATGGAAATGCCCTGAATCGAAGCACATCAGCTTGTTTGCCTTGGCGGCATACATCAGGTAGAAGTCATTGGAACCCACCGTGTATGATTCCACGCCGATGCCGAACAACTTGGGTTCCACGCAGTCCAGTTCATATTTTTCATCTATCACATCGGCGAACATCTCGTCCAGTGCTTCCTTGAGGCGTATTCTTGGCGACAGCTTGTCTGCCGGCGTGTCCTTGAAGCCGTCTGGCGCCCATTGGTTGCATACCGAAGGCGTGCCTTGCGCCTTGCCGAATGCCTCGGCCACGCGCCTGATTGCCTTGCCGTGGTTGATCCAGAAGCGCCTGATGCCAGGGTCGGGATGCGAGAGGGACAGGCCATGGTCTAGCTTGGGATGCGAGTAGTATGCAGGGGCAATGTCCATTCCAATGCCACGTTCCTTTGACCAGTTCAGCCATCCTGCGAAATTGTCTATGGTGAATGCATCCCTGTCAACGCCCGGGAACATCACATCCACTTCGTGCCCCTGCAGGCATACCCTGGATGTGCCAGGTATCAACTTCAGCGCCAGTTCCAAATCCGCCCTAAGTTCTTCGGAGTTCCTTGCGCAGCCAGGATACGAGCCAGTGACTTGGCATCCACCCGTCAGCGAATGTCCTGTACTTTCAAAGCCCTTCACATCGTCGCCCTGCCAGGCATGTATCGAAATCGGAATCTTGTCCAATGTCTCAATTGCCTTCGCCGCATCCACGCCATGCTCCGAATAAATCTCGCGCGCAATCTCAAACGCCTTCTCCGCCCTGGACATAGTTATTCTCCTAAATGTTGTATGTGTTAAATCTTACAAAATCAAGGAGTACAATACCCCATTTCCGCTAGTATGCAAGCCATCTATCAACGCAGGGCTTCTTTCAACGCAGAGGCGCAGAGACGCAGAGACGCAGAGTTTTTTATTGTTTTTCTCTTGGATTTGCTTCAGCAATTATGATATGGCATCATAAAAGAGCAAAAAT
>JAFZZD010000168.1 GCA_017615955.1 Victivallales bacterium | reverse complement strand
GGACCGTTTTCTGCTGATGTTTCTAGGGTGGGGACTAGTCAGCACACTGCTTCACATAGTGTCTGGCGGTGCTTTTTTTGCGAACATATACGAATGGTGCGTGTTTCTGTACTGCGCTTTGCTGCTGTTTTTCTACAGGGCGTTTCCCTTGACCAAGAGGCAGATGCTGTGCCTGGGCGCCGTTGTTTTGGCGGCTTTTTTGCTGTGCTGGCTATTTGACATAGTTGTGTATGTGTTCAATAAGGAGACCAGCCCGCTTTTCTGGGAAGTGTATGGCAAGATGGAGGAAAGCAGCATGCCTTTCCTTGCCAGGCGCTATTCATTCACATTCGGCAATCCGAATCTGGCTGCGCCATACTGTGCATTGGGGGCATTGCTGGTGGCGGCTGGGCTTGATGAGGCCAGGCGCAAGTGGCCGTATTTCCTGCTTCTAGGCGCAAATCTGCTGCCTATCGCCAGCACCATGAGCAAGCACGGTATTCTTTATCTTGGTGTGCTGCTGTTTATTTTTGCTAGCCAAATATCCAGATTGATTGGGGAGAAATGGGCAAAAAGTCTGGCATTGACTGCGCTGGTGCTGGTGATTTGCGTCTTTGAAATCACGGTGCTATTTGTCACTTTCCCGCTAAAAGGGGATTTTCCATTCATAAACACCCAGCCAGGCATGTACAACATTCACCAGAGCGCATATTTCAGAATGCTGAGCGGCGATGATTGGGAAATAAAGGAGGGGATATTTAAAGGATGGCACCATAAAACAATAAGGCCATTGGGCCGCAGTGTGGAGCAATTGCACGAACTTTATCCACAGTGCGTCAATGTGCAAAGTGCAGCCGAGACGCTTAGATTCTACAATTCCGAGAAAGATTTGGGCGGCTTTTGCAGTTATATGGATCCCCATTGCGAATACCTCAATCTGGCAACGCTGTTTGGTGTCCCTGCAATGCTGCTTATGCTGTTCTATCTCGTTTATGTGCCAAGACGAAATCTGCTGGCATTATGCTGGATTAGCGCAATTTTCGGAAGCATGCTGTGGGACGATGTCCTCAGCAAACGCTGGATTTGGATTGGCATCGCCATTGTAATTGCTATAAACGAATACAAAGGAAGTAAAAATGAAACTTTACAGCAAGGAACACCTGTGGGTGGAAATTGATAAGCAGGGCATTGCAACAGTGGGAATGTCGCAGTTTGCGGCAGATGAACTTGGAGAAATCTGCTTTGTGGAATTGCCAGAGAAGGACAGCCGCCTGGAGATTGACGGTCTGTTGTGCGTGTTGGAATCAGAGAAGGCCGCCACGGAGTTGATTTCGCCTGTGAGTGGCGTTGTGCAGGAGGGGAATGCTGCCCTGTCAGAGAAGTCATCTCTGTTGAATGAGCAGCCTGAAGGCGCTGGCTGGATTTGCCGTGTAAAGGATGCAGTGCCTGTAGCAGGCCTAATGACAAAAGAGGAATATGATGCCTTTTTGAATGGAGCGCAAGGCTGACATTTTGCTGGACGCCACTGTGGTGCGCAACCCCGAATCTGGCGTGCAGCGTGCTGTGCGCCGTGAAGCGGAGGAGTTGTTGCAACTATTGCCAAGTGCAAAACTGTGCCGTGGCGGTGGGCTGAAAAGCAAGCCTGCTTGCCGCATGTTGTGGCAGCAGTGTGTGCTTCCATTCATGGAATATGGTGCCTTGTACGCCATGGCTTATACTGCGCCGCTTTTGTGCAGGCGACCATATTTGCTGAATGTGCATGATGTGATTGCGCTAACGCATCCAGACTTGTGCTCTTGTCGCAATTTGCTTCAGATGCGTGCCTTGCTGCCATCCAGCATAAGACGCGCCTCGCAGGTCATAGTCTCCACTGCTTATGTTGCAACGCAGGTGAAACGGCTTTTCCCGAAAGCGAAAGTTGAAGTTGCGCCTCTTGGGGTGGACTATGACGAGTTTGCAAAATCGGAGGAGACTGTGCCAGTTGCAGGTCCTTATTTCCTGTTTGTGGGGAACATTGAGCCCAAAAAGGGGCTGATGACATTGCTTTCTGCGTTTTTGCAAAAGGATTGGGGCGCAAAACTGGTGCTTGCTGGCAGAATTGGCTGGAAATGTAGCGAATTGCTTGCTATAATAAAGCGCTTTCCCCAGCGCATAATCTGGCTAGGAAGAGTGTCTGATGCAAAACTGCCTGCATTATACCACAATGCACTAGCCTTGATAATGCCTTCCATTGTGGAGGGCTTCGGTCTGCCAGTGCTGGAGGCAATGGCGGCGGCAACACCTGTGATACACAGCAATATTCCCGCCTTGATGGAAACGGCTGGTGGTGCAGGGTTGGACTTTGAACTTGGCAATGCCTCCTCCCTTGCCGCCGCCATGAAAAAGATACAGGACAGTGCTGCTTTGAGGCATGAACTGGTGGAGGCTGGCCGTAAGCGTGCCATGCAATTGAACTGGAAAAAGCGTGCACAGGTGACTGCCAGCCTTCTGGAGGAATTGGTTCAGTGAGATTGTTTCTAATTATATCTTTGCTTTTCTGCGTCTTGTGGGGGCAGACTGTGGATATGCGCAGGGCTGCCGCGACGGCTCGTCCAGGCGGCGTAGCCAATGTGCAGGAGCCGCGGGATTTTGGCAATGGCCAGCGCGGCTTGGATTTATCTTGCGTGTTTACGGCTTCGCCTGATTGCAAGCGCGCATCATGGGACATTCCAATAAACATGGATTTGTCCCAGAATTCTGGTCTAAAGTTGTGTATAAGATGCCAGAATCTGGAGAATGTGAGCCAGTATTCGGTATACGTTCGTTCAGGCAATGTCTGGTATTCTGCCGATTATCAAGTTGGTGCCAATGGCGTATGGCAGGACATATTTATCCCCAAGACGGACTTCAGAAAGGAGGGTGGCGGCGAGGCCAGTTGGCAGAATTGCAATGTGCTGCGCTTGGTGATGTGGAAAGGCGCCGCTGGCTTGTCGCGGATAAACTTGGCGCAGGCAGAGTTCATACGGCCCAATGCGAGTGTGGCATTGCTGCGTCCCTCTGGCAGTGAGAAGCAGGGCAGGGCGGCGGTGCGTGCCGCCAAGAACCTGAATGATGCGCTGGTTGGGCAGGGGCTTCGCGTGGCGGTAATTGACGAAGGTGATTTGGCGTACAGCACGCTGCGCCTTTACAGGATGCTGCTGGTGCCATATCCTGATGCATTGGACAATGAGCAGACCAATACCCTGATTTCCTGTATGCGTGGCGGATGCAAGGCTGGGCTTTTCCATGCGTTGTCTCCACGTTTGGCTGCGCAGATGGGCACGCCTACTGGCAAATATACGCAACTAGAAGGAGGCAGGAGCCTGGGTTGGCTTGTGCCAGTGGGAAAATTGCTGCCGAATGTGCCAGCCAGCAGACACGCCGCCTCGTCTTTCATTGCTGTGGAATCATTGCCAGCCAGCAACCGTGTTGTTGCCGTGTGGGCGGACAGCGCACAGCAGTTCATAGGAAAACCCGCGCTGATAGAGAGCAACTCAGGCTTCTGGATGACGCATACCTATCTTAACCAGGAACCAGATAAGGGCGGTCTGCTTTGGCTTGCCGTGCTGTCTCATTTTCTGCCAGACATACAGCGCAACGCCGCCTACACTTGTTTGCAGGAGGCAGGAAGTTGGTATTCAATGCAGAGTGCTGATGCCAAGTCAAAGTCGGCTTCGAGATTAAACAATGCGCAGGGCGCATTCAATGCTGGAAAATATACAGATTGCATTGCCCAGTGTCGCGAGGCGAGGCAGAGCATAGCCGTAAATACCGGTGGCAAGACGCAGATGCGGCGTGGCGAATTGCGTGGCGTGTGGTGCAAATATCCCAATGGGCTGCCAGGCCGTGGCTGGCCAGCCACGGTTTCGCTCCTAGCGGCGCGCAAATACAATTTGGTGCTGCCGTACGCGGCGGCGCCGCATTTCGCCGCGTATGAAAGTCGTATTGTGCCTGTGAGTGCGGGCAATGGCCTTCCAGAATGCACTGCGGCTTGCCATAAACTGGGCATTGCAGTGCATGCCTGGATGAATTGCCTGGATGTGGAGGAGGCACCAGATGTGCTTGTGGCAAGATGGCGTGCTGAAGGACGCTTGCAGGTGGATGCCATGGGCAAGCCGCTGAAATGGCTCTGCCCAGCAAACGCGGAAAACCGCCAGCTGCTGTCCAGGCTGGTGGCGGAACTGGTTTCAAAAAACGATGTGGATGGTGTGCAGTTTGACAGAATACGCTATCCAGGCAGCGAGGCTTGCTTCTGCCCTACATGCAAGGCGGCATTCGAGAAATACACTGGATTGAATTGCTCAAACTGGCCTGCTGATGTGAAGGACGGCGAGTGTCGTGGCAGATGGCAGGACTTCAGGGTGGCTGTCATCAATTCATTGCTTGCCGAGATGATCAATTCAGCCCGCACTGCAAAGAGCAAGGTGCTGGTGTCAGCGGCGGTGTATTCCGATCCATGGCTTGCAAAGGCGAATGTGGGGCAGGAATGGAGTGCTTGGCTCAAAAACAAGTGGCTGTCCTTTGCCAGTCCCATGAACTATGTGGGCAACAGCGCACAATACAATGCGTTGTTGCAACGGCAGATAAATGTTGTCGGCGGCAGAGAACGCCTGGTGCCAGGCATTGGCCTTACGCCATGTCGCTTGGACGGCAGCGAGCTGTCACGCCAGATTGACGCCGTGCGAATGGCCTCGCTTCCGGGATTTGTAGTGTTTGACCTGCGGTAGTTTTTGTATGGGCGCGGTTGCGGCATCCACTAAGGTTGCCTTTGCGGGAATAGCGTTCTTGGCTTTGATATTGTCATGAAAATTGCCATGACGTCATACAAGAAAAACAAAAGCAGGTTATATTTACGCGAATTTATTACGGACAAGGACATGATCATGCCACGACGCGACACTAATTTAATTGATTCCGCCTCAAGCCTAAGCGATGAGGTTTACAAGTCTCTTTGCACCGATATAGCAAATGGCGTTTTCAAGCCAGGCGACCGCCTGGGGATAGAGAAGATAGCCAGGATGAAAGGGGTTTCGCCAATGCCTGTACGGGAGGCGTTGCAGAGAATTGAGCGTGATGGTCTTGCGGCCAAGAGCCTGAACTGCGGTTTTCGCGTGAAAATGCTTTCGTCCCAGGAAGGGCAGGAGATATGGGCAATACGCATTGCCCTTGAGACGCTGGCCGTGAAGTGGCTTATGAGAAGGAAGAAGATACCGCAGAAGCTCATTTCCGAATTGCGCAAAAGCTGCGAGCAATACCGCAAATGCAAGCACATACGCGAACTCTATGTGCTGGATCTGAAATTCCATAACATCATCATCAATAACTGTGGCGCCACCCAATTGCAGGACATATTAAGCAAGCGGATGATATTGCTTAACAGCTTCTGCCTCTCGAACTCGCTTGCGGAAATACCCACCTTGGATTCAATTGAAAAATGCTATCAGGAGCATACACATCTGATTGACTGCATTGAAGCTGGCGATGCAAAAGGCGCGGAAAAGGCCATGCGAGACCATTTGGAGCAAGCCAACGACTATCTTGTAAAAAACTTCACTGGAAAGTAAAGGCGTATATACTGTAAACAAGAGTGATAATCTTCCAGTGACTGACTGCCAATAGGCTAGGGCAAATCTGTTTTTGTTTTTGGCTCTGTTCC
>JAFZZD010000167.1 GCA_017615955.1 Victivallales bacterium | reverse complement strand
GTCGCTTTTCCTGCAGGCCTCATTGCCTGCTGGAAAGGCAGGGAAATGACCAAGGAGTTTATGGATTCACTGAACGGATGATTAGGAGCAAACTGGACAGGAAGGCTATAAGGCATTACATTCATTCCAGTCCAATGCCATTGACAATGGCTTGGAGTCAGAAGTCTATCAGGCACACACTCATAGGATTCCCAGAGAGATTCCATGCATGACATGTTGTTCAACATTGCGCAGCATCTGGAAAAACTGCGCATCGCCTTGCGGCGCGTTGAGGCTGGACACCATCTCAGTGATGACTGGCATACGCACAGTTATTCGGAACTGGCCATCATTCTGGAAAGCGAAGGTGTGAAACACTACCTGCTGGCGGAGGACGGCTCGACACAGGAGTGCTCGCTGGTGCCTGGCGATGTCCTGCTTCTTCATCCCAAAGGCGTGCACTGCTATCACAACGCAGATACTCTGCATATCATCAATATCCTGTTCAATCCCGAGCAGTTGCCTGTGCCAGTGTTGGACGGAGCGCAACTCGCGCTGTTCCAGGCAATCCTTGACCCCAAGGGAAGCCCCACGGGACCCGTGAGGCCCATCGCCCATCTGGAGACGGGGAAACTGGCGGAAGTGGTGCGTCTCTGCGCAGACATGGAGGCGGAGCTTTCCCAGAAGTCCGTCGGCTGGAATCTGGCGGTCTATGGGCTTTTTCTGGCGATACTGGTGCGGGTTTGCCGTCCAGGCGGTCTTGTGCAACGGCGCATCGACGATGGGAGTGCTCTGCCCGCGCTTCACCACATCAACCTTCATTTTCGGGAGAAACTGGACATCGCCTATCTGGCGCATATCAGCCACTTGTCCCGCAATAGTCTTTTTCGGCAGTTCCGTGACCTTACGGGAATCACCCCTATGCAGTATCAGCGTCGCAAGCGTCTGGAGACTGCCGAATATATATTGCGCCAATCCCGCCGCACCGTCTCCGAAATCGCCCTGATGTGCGGTTTTTGCGATTCCAACCACTTTATCCGCGAGTTCTCGAAACAGTACGGCACCTCTCCCGCCGCCTTCCGCCGTCACCTGTGACTGGGCACTTGGGGTATGGGGAGAACTGGCGGGGAAGGAAGCGTTACGGCAGTTTTTTCAATTTTTGTAGTATTCAATGGGATTATTGTAGAGTTTTTGCCTGGCGACATGGAGTATAATATAGACAAGATTCTTTATCGTTCAGAACCTGCCTGTTTTTACCTTGATGAAAATACCTGTTTTTGCGCCAAAGATGAAATCACGAATGCTTCTGCTGTTGTTCCTTGTGGTGAGCGCTAGTCTGCTGTCGGCACCGCCGAGTTACCTGTTGCTGTTGCAGCGAGACCAGATGTCGTCTCGCACAGAGGCTGGCATTTCGCCTTCCCGTGAACTGCGTCGGGAACTGGACAAGTTGGGCTTTGTCCAGGACTGTCGTCCCTTCACGGCAAAGGTCACTCTGGATACCTTGAAGCAGTACAATGTTGTCATCATTGGCGTTGACCAGAGCGATTTCAAGTTGCGTCTGCCTGACGAGGAGGCCGACCGCCTGGGCAATCTTCTGGCCGAATACGTCCGTCTGGGCGGTGGCGTGTTCTTCACGCGCAATGGC
>JAFZZD010000166.1 GCA_017615955.1 Victivallales bacterium | reverse complement strand
TTCACAAGGCAATTGTCGATATTCTTACGGAAATAGTCGATGACGAGGAATGGGCCGCTTGTGGATTGGAGGAGGACCTTAAGGGAAAATTGGAATCAATGGATTTCCTGGATGTGATCATGGAACTGCGCAAAAGATACGGCATTGAGGTCCCCGAGGCGGACTATCACCATTTTTCGACGATGAAAGGATGCGTGGATTATCTTGAACCACATTTGAAGGACAAATAGCATTTCCAAGGAGAAGGCAATGAGCGAGCAGGTAAATGTCAATGTGCCGCCACCCAAACACGTTATGGTTCTGGGCGGACAGGGTTGGATTGGTTTGGTTGACCAGATGGGAACCGAGACTAGCATAGTCAATGCCGCCAGGGTTTCCTTCGGCAAGTGCAAGTCCGAGATGGATGCAAGGGATGCGGCGTTGGTGAGATACCTGATTGCGAACCACCATACCAGTCCACTGGAGCATGTGGTGTTCACATTCCTGGTGCATTGCCCGCTGTTTGTGCGTTCCCAGTGGCATCGCCACAGGACCTGGAGTTACAATGAGATTTCGCGCCGTTACACCCAGGAGGATGTAACGTTCTACGTACCGACGGAATTGCGCGGGCAGGCTGAAAGCGACAGGCAGGCTTCAGTTGTCAGCGACAGCATAGACCAGGCCGCATGCCGTGCAAAAATTGATGCCATGAACCAGGCAGCCTTCAAATGCTATGAAGAACTTCTTGAGGCTGGCGTTTGCCGCGAGCAGGCGAGAGGCGTCCTTCCACAGAACATGATGACTACCTTCTGGGCGACTGTGGATCTGAACAACCTAATCAAGTTCCTGGAACTTAGGGACAGTGAGCATGCCCAGGCAGAAATCAAGGAATACGCCGTTGGAATCAAGCAGCTGATCAAGCCCCTGCTCCCCAACGTGGCAAAGGTGTTCAACTGGTAATTTCCAGCTTGTCTTATGAACAAGTCATTTTGGAGTGCATTGGCCGCCGCCATCGAGCCAAAGGGCGAACTCCATTACGGTTCCGCCCTGGATTTGCTGGTGGCGGTTGTTTTGTCTGCGCAGTGCACAGACAAGTCCGTCAACAAGGTCACCTCGCAGCTATGGCAGAAGGTGCGCACAGTCGATGACTACATTGCCATGGGCGAGGAAGGGCTAGCACAGGCAATCCACAGCATTGGCTTCCATACGGTGAAGGCAAAACATATAATCGGGCTGTGCCAGAAACTTAAGGCTGACTTTTGCGGGCAGGTGCCCTCCACGCGGGAGGAACTCATGTCCCTGCCAGGCGTGGGTCGCAAGACTGCAAATGTGGTGCTCAACATCTGGTTCGGCCAGCCTGTGATTGCAGTCGATACCCACGTGGGGCGCGTCGCAAGGCGCACTGGCCTTTCTTCCCACAACGAACCAGACAAGGTGGAAGAAGACCTGATGAAGGCCGTGCCAAAGAAATACCTGAAGGATGGACACCACTATCTTCTGCTTCTTGGCAGATACATCTGCCGTGCGCAAAAGCCCCTTTGCTCCAAATGCCCCGTGGCAAAATGGTGCCCATCCTGTAAGTGATTAGGTAGTAGCGACGGCGTCCTCGCCGTCGCACCAGTTGTGCGCCTTACAGACAGTCCACAGTCCACTTCTTGAAAACATAAGGAATGAAAAATGAGTTTTGCTGATACGTTGCCTGACAATGTCAGGCGAAAGGCCCAGCGCTATGCCATAACGTCCGCATTGTTTGGCTGCATATCGGAGTGGGTGAATGACAGCAATGCCATAATAATATTGTTTCTTGTCATGCTGGGCGGCAGCGAGGCTTTTTCGCTGTTTTCGTCCTCATTTTCAGCGCTTGCCAGTGTGCTTTTGGGAATGCCCTGCGCCTTGCTGATTAGCAGGATTGGCTTGCGCAGGTCATATACCAGCGCGACTTTCTTTGGAATGGCAATGTTCGTCCTCATGGCATCCGCACCCATGTTCGGTCCAAGGGCAAAGTATGTTGTTATGATTGGGGCCTTGTGCTACAACCTGTCCCGTCCTCTATACAGCAATGCATGGTATCCAATGTGTGGAAATGTGCTGCGCAGTGACGAACGGGGCAAGTTTTTCTCCACAATGCGCTTCTCGTACATGATACTCAACACCTGTCTTCTCTATTTGGCAGGGCGCTTCATGGGCGATGAACCCCAACTGTGGAAATTCCAGATGATAATCCTATTTGCCGCAGTAATGGCCTTTGGGCGAGTTTTCTGCATGAACAAAATGCCCATCGACAAAAGCGAGGAAAAGGAGGCTGGCAACTTCATACGTTCGTTATGCTCCCTCTTCAATGAGCACGGTGTGCTGGGCTACGCCTTCTATCTGCTTGCCGCCTACACCGCCTCCATCGGACTGCTTCCTCTCTGCATCATCTACATGAAAAAGGGCCTTGCATTCGGCGCGGACACAATTATGACGGTCACCTCATGCCGCTTGTGCGGCATGATAATCGGCTTCGTGACAGTGCGCTTTGCCACACGCCTGTTTAAGGTTCGCCTCTATCAGGCAATGACCCATATCCTCTTGGTTTTGGTATCGTTCTTTGTGCTTTTCGTGCGTCCTGACGGAGCACACAGCGCTATCTTGATGGGGATTCTGTTTTTCTCCAGTGGTCTGGCATACGCGCATCTGATGTGCCTTTCCTCCGTGCGCACAATTGAACTGGCACCCCAGAACAATCGCGTTGTCGCGATGTCATTCTGCCTGGTAATGCAGAGCATTGGCAGCGTGATCAGCACCCTGGGGGCGACCTTGTTGCTTGCCAGCGGCGCTCTTGCCCCAAAGTGGACTGTGTTCGGCGTGGACTTCTCGCATTATCATTTCATGTTTATAATCTATTTCCTGCTTTGTGTGTTCAGTATGCTGTTCCTGATACTGGTGCCAGGGCAGAAGAAGGAAAGTTAATATCATGCCTACAGTCGAATACATTGCGAAATGCATACGCCAGGCACGTGGCTTGGAGGCGGCGGACCTGGTGCTGAAGAATGTCAGAATCTTCAATCTGACAGACGGCTCGTTCACGCAGGGTGACATAGCCATCTGCGGCGACAGGATTGTGGGCGTTGGCGAGAACTACGAGGGCAGGGCGGTTATGGATTGCAGTGGACTGACAGCCGTGCCTGGCTTCATGGACGCGCATGTCCACGTGGAATCCTCCCTTATAACACCATACGAATTCGAGCGCTGCGTCTTGCCTCACGGGACAGTCACGGCTATCTGCGACCCGCATGAGATATCGAATGTGTGCGGGCCAGCCGCGATAGAGTATTTCCTGGATTGCGCCGCCAATATGCGCATGGATCTGTTGGTGGCATTGAGTTCCTGCGTGCCTGCCACGGACATGGAGACCGCAGGCTCCAGCATAACCTGTGAGGATTTGCGTAGTTTTGCGGACAAGCCTTGCGTGGCTGGCCTGGCGGAATTGATGAATGTGCCAGGCGTGCTTAACCTGGATCCATACGTTCTGGCAAAAATCGAGCAGTTTTACGGCAATATCGACGGGCATGCTCCCTTGCTAGGAGGCAAGGATTTGAATGCGTATCTCGCCGCTGGCGTTGGCAATGACCATGAATGCAGCCAGCTGGATGAAGCCAAGGAGAAGCTTCGCAAGGGAATGGCAGTTTTCATAAGGGAAGGCTCCGTGGCGCGGAATCTGGATGAGCTGATGCCGTTGGTCACCATTGAGAATGCGCCGTTCCTGGCATTCTGCACCGATGACCGCAATCCAAAGGACATTGCCGAGAACGGGCACATCGACGGCATGGTGGCGAGATGCCTGGCAGCAGGTTGCAATCCGCTTGCCGTGTATCGCACGGCATGCCTGTCTCCCGCGCAGCAGCGCAATCTTAAGTACAAGGGACTTGTGGCTCCAGGCTATTTTGCGGATATCGTGCTGTTGTCCGACTTTGACAAGTGCCAGGTCTCGGCAGTCATCTGCAAAGGGCGTCTGGTAAACGAAGAACTTTTCGCCAGCAGGAAGCCCGAACCCTCAACAGAATTGTTCCGCAACAGCGTGAAGTGCAAAAAGGTCAAGGCGGAGGATTTCCGCATCGTGACCGACAAAACGGAAATGCCAGTCATCGGCATCAGGGAACTCTCATTGCTGACAGATTATCTCAAGATGGATATGCCAGCGGGCGAGAAGAAGGCGGATGTGTCCAGGGACATTGCGAAGATTGCCGTACTGGAGAGGCATGGCAAAAACGGCAACAGAGCACTGGGCTTTGTGCATGGCTTCAAGATGCAAAAAGGCGCGATAGCCTCCACTGTTGGGCATGACAGCCATAACATCTGCGTGGTGGGGATGAATGACGAGGATATGGCATGCGCCGTAAATGCGCTAATTGATGCGCAAGGCGGTTTTGCCGTGGCCATCGACGGTAAAGTTATAGGCCTGGGACCTTTGCCTTTGGGCGGTCTTATGTCAGACAAGGACAGCAAGACTGTTCACGATTATTGCGGACAGCTCCAAAACGCAGCCAAGAAGACAGGCTGCCCGCTGGAGGCACCTTTCCTTCAGCTTGCATTCCTCCCGCTTCCCGTAATCCCGTTCCTCCGCATCACGGACAAGGGCGTATTTGACGTTAGTGCGTGGAGCTTCGTGCATTAGTAGCAGAGCTAAAACTTATGGCTCTGTATGGTTGGGGGGTGTCAGCGCGTCCCGCGCTGGAGAACCACTACACTTGCCAGCGCGAGACGCGCTGGCTACCAACTTATTATTTTCAGCCAAGTCCCATTTCACTGGCAAGTTGGGAAATACGCACCTGCGAAAGCCCAGTTATGGAGGATATATCGCTGTGCTTCATACCCTGTAGAATGGCGTTTGCAGCTACTTTCTCTATGCCTTTCTCCATGCCTTTCTCCATGCCTTTCTCCATGCCTTTCTCCATGCCTTCCTTTAGTCCTTCCTTGCGCCCCTCTCTGCGTCCACTCTCCTTCAAATCCTGCACTGCCTTGCACATCTCCAACTGACCTCCTTCTTCAGGTTCCTCCAATTCCATATCCAGACAAACATTAACCAACCTCACGCCCTCTCGGCTCAAATACGCCGTCCCGCCTTTAGGGTACAAGTCCAGCAGCATGTCCTCGCTGCCCGAACTTTGGAATAAATTTACCACATTCCTGCAATCTGTACATAGCATTATCCTGATTTTTTCATCCAGGTCATACGGGTCGAACACGTTGATGCTGTAGTCAGGCACATACTCCCGGACAAAGTCATCCACCTGCGGGAACATCTGGTACAAGGATGTGGGACCTTTCCATCGCTCTCTGCCAAGGTTCACCACAATGGTTGACACGGGCAGTATCTTCCCCGCCTGCTCGCAGATGTGCGCCTTGAGTTGGTAGGCGTAGCTTAGACTGTCGTATTTCATGACGCGCACTGGCATTGTGGCATCCTGCGTGCTCTGGAACTCCGCGCAGACCAGGGCGTATGCCCTTTCTCCGTCAGTATAGACCAGGAATGCCAGGTCCCTTTCAAGCCTCAATGCTCTGTAGTCGCCCCGCGCCTTGCCAAGCAACTTGTTGTATTCGGTGGGAATCTCCACCAGACTGGAGGGGGATATCTTTCCAGGCTGCCGGAAAAGATGCGCACTGCATAAGTCCGCAAACACCTCCCTTTTCCCGAAATACTCCTTCGCCGCGCTGTCCTTCACGCAGCCATTTCTGTAATAATTGCTGTTTTTCATACTATAAGCTCCTTTTATGAGTGGAAATAATTGTAAAAACAGCTTAACTATACTTGCTTATTGATTTTTGTCAAATAGTTAATATGCAATAAAATCAATTCCAAATATTTCTTAAATGAAATATTGTTGCATTTTATTTGCATTTATTCGCAATGCAATGGCTAATTCATGGGTACAGTTATCTCAAAGCTGTTTCAAGGGAGGTAAGTTAATGCCTCTAACTCAATGAATTCTGC
>JAFZZD010000165.1 GCA_017615955.1 Victivallales bacterium | reverse complement strand
GAATCTGGTCTTGAAACCTTACGAACTGATAAAATATTATACCTGTTAGGTAATTGCAAAACTATCATGCCAAGCCGAAAACTGTCGGAGCCGCAAACTATCGGAGCCGCTGGCTTTAGCCAGCGGAAAAGGCTTGCAATGCCAATAGTTTTGCAATTACCTCATATAATGTGACTAACTGGCATTCCTCTGTACACTTTGATGCAAATGACAATAATCAGATATTGGAGACAATAGAATGGAAAAGCATTTACTGGGATTTGACATTGGCGGCACAAAGTGCGCGGCAATACTCGGAAAAGTTTCCATAAACAATCAATTTCAGATTCTGGGAAAACGCGTATTCAGCACATCATCTGCCCCAACTCCTGAACTTTGCATTTCACGGTTCATATCCGAGGCAGAGGACATGATGTCAGCTCTGCCTGGCATCATGCCTGAAGCCATCGGCATAAGTTGCGGCGGTCCATTGGACAGTAGCCGTGGCATCATAATGTCCCCGCCAAATCTTCCTGGATGGGACGATGTGCCCATCTGTGAAATCATCGCCAGGCATTTTCACCTTCCAGTCAAATTATGCAACGACGCTGATGCCTGCGCTCTGGCAGAATGGAGATTCGGTGCGGGGCGAGGAACCCAGAACATGGCTTTTCTCACCTTCGGCACTGGTTTGGGTGCTGGCCTGATACTTCAGGGGAAATTATACAGCGGCGCCTGCGGCATGGCGGGAGAATGCGGGCATATTCGCCTTGCCAATGACGGCCCAGTAGGCTACGGGAAGCGCGGCTCATTTGAAGGTTTTTGTTCCGGCGGTGGAATTGCACAATTGGGACAGGCATACGCAGCAAGGCACATTCCCCTTCCATGGTGCAAAAGTCATGCTGAAATAGCATCCATCACGGCCAAGGACATAGCCAATGCCGCAAATGCGGGAGATGCTTCTGCACGCGCCATATTCGAGGAAAGCGGGCGTCGCCTTGGCGCTGGTTTGTCCATACTGATTGACTTGCTGAATCTGGAAAGAATCGTCATTGGCAGCATTTTTCAAAGATGCGAGCATCTGCTCCGCCCGACAATGGAGGAGACATTGAAACAGGAGGCACTGCCACAGAGCCTTGCAAAATGCAGCATTGTTCCAGCCGAACTCGGGGAGAACATAGGTGATGTCGCGGCTCTCAGTGTGGGAATTCTTTAACGGCCTTCTTACTCGGCCATTTCATCACCGCACCTAATTTGACACGCGATGCCAGGTTGTGGTCTTTTTTTTCTGGACACCCTGGTCTGTCACTGGCGTCATCTCCAGCAAGTTGCCGTCCTTTATCTCCACTTGCCAGATGAAGGTATGGGGCATGGCGTTCCTCATGCCGCCCACTATGGTGAGATTCTCCATGCCGGCATTGTCCTTCCACAGCACACAGAAGCCCGTAAGGTCCGTAACCTTCAGCTTCATCAGGCCATTTGCCAGTATTTCCATGTACTCGGGGAATTTTCCATCATTGCGCCAAATGCCAGCCAGCTTGTCCAAGGGCAGCAGACGTTCAGTCCTCACATACACTGCGGACGCATCAGCGCCCTTGATGGACAAAGTGCCATCCTTGTCCGAATAGGCGTATTCCGCATTGAAGCGCACTGGCTCCTCATTCGCCCCCTTCAGCGGCAGCTTCATGCCAATGTACTTCTCGTTCACCAGATACCGCACGTCAAAGGCCATGTCCTTGGCTCGCACCTTGACATGCGCCATGCCGTCGGCCTTGAATTCCACCTCATTGAAAATGGGCTGCGGCATAAGCCTGTCATAGCTGTTTGCCTTCTCATAGAAAATGAACGACCAGTGCCCGATGTACTCCTCACCCGCGAAAAGAAGCCCCATCACAAACAAAAATGCACAGAATATTTTGCCCATGTCAACACATTTATTGATTTTACAGATATATTACCCGCAAACAACCCGTAAAATATACAAGAAACATCCTTTTTCAAACAATACCATCAATGAATGCATCTGAACTAGCACCGCATCTGGCACTTTTCACATTCTGGGCATTTGCCCTGGGATGCTGCATCGGCAGCTTCATGAATGTGGTAGTTTGGCGCCTTCCACGTGGCGAGAGTCTGTCATACCCGCCAAGCCACTGCCCGAAATGCGGACACGCAATACGCCCATGGGAGAACATACCCATAATAAGCTGGCTGTGCCTCCGCGCCAGATGCAGTGCCTGCCACCAGCCAATCTCAATAAAATACCCGCTGGGCGAGGCGGCCACCGGATTGCTGTTCACTGCCGTTTGGCTCTCAATCTACAAAAGAAGCCTGCCATTGGCCGTAGTCCTGCCATATTTTGCGCTGACGGCGCACCTCCTGGCAGCCGCCCTCATTGACGCGGAGCACAGGTTCATTCCAGACAAGGTGAACTTCTCCGGACTGGGCTTCGCCTTTGCCTTCGCCCTGCTCTTCCCATCCAGCCGCCTGGCTCTGCTGCCCGAAAGCGCTCACATTCCAGGCAGGCTCCTTTTCACTGGCGCATCTCAACTTCTTGCCAAAACGGGCATATCCGCCCTGCCCCCAACCGCAGCAGCCATGCTGGACTGCCTCCTGGGAGCGGCATTCGGCTTCGCAATAATATTCCTCTTCGCACAGGCAATCAAAATGCTAATGCCTGGAAAACAGCATGACGCCATCGGCTGGGGCGACATAAAGCTGATGGCCATGATAGGCGCATTCCTCGGCGCAGACGCATCAATCTACATACTTTTCGCAGGCGCAATCCTGGGACTGCTGGCTGCATTGCTGCAATGCGCAGTCAAACGCAAACTCAAGCCCAGCATCCCATTTGCGCCACCGCTGGCAATCGCCGCCCTAGCCTGGATGCTCATCGTCTAGCAAAAAACAGGGCAAAAAAAATGAGGCCGCCGCAAAACTTCAAAGGTTTCACGGCGGCCTCTTTTTTCCGCAACGTCTGTGCGCTATGCTGTCATTGCCTTTTTTCCCACGGCTCTATTTCGGCAAAGGCTGGATGACGCTTGTCTTTTTCGGACAGCAGCCATTGATCCCTAGGCACACGCCAGTCAATGGCAAGTGTGGTGTCCTCCAGGCGCATGCCACGTTCTGCTGACGGCGCATACGGATTATCGCACTTGTAGGCGAATATGGCCTCCTGGCTCAACACAGCAAAGCCATGGGCAAAACCACGCGGTATGAAGAGCTGCCGCTTGTTCTCGCCAGACAGTTCCACTGCCACATGCCTGCCATACGTGGGAGAGCCCTTGCGTATGTCCACGGCCACATCCAGAACCGCGCCCGATATCACCCGCACCAGTTTCGCCTGCGTGTAAGGCGCAGCCTGCCAGTGAAGTCCCCGCAGCACACCATAGCTTGACTTGCTCTCGTTGTCCTGCACCCACTTGCAGCAGATGCCCGCAGCCTCAAATGCCGCCTGGTTCCAGCTCTCGAAGAAATAACCACGTGCATCACCGAAGACCTTTGGCTCCAGGATCAGCACGCCTTCCAATTCAGTTTGTATGACGTTCATATTCCAGTTCCACTATTTTCGACACCATTTTCCTTCGTGAAAAATATTCCTGGTATGTAGCAAATGCATTCACCTGAAGGCGAGACACTGCCTCCTTGTCCGCCAGCAGCCGTTCCAGTTCATTGATGAAGTCACCATCAAGGCGATAGCCCAGATTGAACTGGCGGATCCAGCCATTGATTTCACTGGTCTCGCCACCTGAAAACAAAACTGGACGCCCCATGGCCAGCGAGGCAAAGAACTTGGACGGAACCACAATGCCCTCCCACCCCTCGCGAAGGGATATCAGGTGGAAATCCGCCGCCGCCAGGCGCCTGGAAAGTTCCTCTTCGTCCGCAAAACCCGCCAGCGTGATGTTGCTGTCTTCGACTGTTATCTGGGCAGTCTGATCCTGGTAGCGATTGCCATATCCCGCAAAGCAGAAGGCAACTGGCAATTCGCGCCGCCGGCATTCTCGCGCCAGTTCAATGAAAGGCGTTATGTCATGGGCATGCCCCACGGTGCCAGAATACAGGAAACACAGTTTTGCGTCGCCGAAGAGCTTTTTGCGCATCACGCAGTCAACAGGGGCGAGTTCAGGTGCCTCCTTCAATGCCCAGGGCGTGATGGTGGCCTCATCTGCATGATGGCCGTATGCCCGCAGCCTGTCTCGCATGCAATCCCCGATGTCCGCCATTACATCCACTCTGCCGTATGCCCGCCTCGCCCAGGGGCGCAGCAACCAGGCAGCCAGCCTCATAATGCGTGAGCCAGTGGCGGCCAATGCCTCTGGATACAAGTCAAACACCCAGTGCACAAGGCGGACATTTGGCGCAATCCGCTTCATCTTCGGAAACATCATCCAGCAAAACTGCGGATCAGTGCCGACTATCACCACGTCAAACTCATCGCGCTGTTGCCTGAACGCCTTCAGCCATCTGCGCTGCAAGATAAAGGAGTTCAGCACCCGCCCCACATTGCTCCCCTGCCGAAAGCCAGGCCGCTGGAAGCGACGTATCTTCACGCCATGCCATACTTCGCTGGCAGGCAACTCACCTTCAGAGCGGATGCAACGGTTGGAGGTATAGACCGTCACATCATGCCCGCCCGCAGCCAGGTCTTCCGCCAAATCGGAAAACAGCCTTGCGCTGATGACAGTGTCAGGGTGGAAAAAATGATATATCAAAAGAATGCGCAATTGTTCACCCTCCAGCAAGGCGGAAGACCATGGGAATTATTGCAAAAATAGCCCTGTTTTTGTGTGGAAAAATTGTAAAAACACCACTTATTTTTAATGGAAACGCTCTGTTCCCCAAGAAGGTAGGTATGTGCGCGGCCATTGGCCGCGCATCAGGACGCGT
>JAFZZD010000164.1 GCA_017615955.1 Victivallales bacterium | reverse complement strand
GCTGTTGCCTTGCAAGGCCAGACGCGTATGGAAACATGACGTCCTGATGCGCGGCCAATGGCCGCGCAGAACAACCGCGCATTAGGACATGTGACTGCTGTGATGCCAAGAAGGCTGTTCGCGCTAAGGCAACCTGAATGGGCGCGGCCTCGGCGCCCACATTAATTCAGCCGAAAAATTGTACGCCGACTTCGTGGTCTGGAGCCTTTGTGTCTGATATGACATGTTTCGCTCCTGTGACTAATATACGGCATGAAAAACAAAATCAAGGCTACAGCCACTATTATGCTAAAAACAAGTGGCAAATAATGGCATTCTGATTATATTTCGCCTTGATTAATTGGGTTTATAACTTCCAAAAAGAGGATACGGGCATTATATGAAAAAAGTCAATGTTGGCATTATTGGATTTGGCACGGTTGGAGCAGGCGTCGCGGAGGCATTGCTGAAGAATGCGGACATCATCTGCAAGCGCACGGGAGTGTTTCCGGTACTGAAGCGCATAGCCGATCTGGACACCACCACAGACCGGGGCGTGAAGCTGCCAGAAGGCATCCTCATCAACGATGCGAAGAAGCTGGCTGACGAAGAGGACATTGACATTGTGGTGGAGCTGGTGGGCGGCACCACATTCGCCAAGGACATCATACTCCGCGCCCTGGAGAACGGCAAGTCAGTCGTCACTGCGAACAAGGCTCTCATCGCCACATACGGGCAGGAACTCTTTGAAAAGGCAAAGGAAAAGGGCGTGGACATTGGCTTCGAGGCCAGTGTAGGCGGGGGCATCCCCTGCATAAAGGCGCTGCGCGAGGGGCTGGTGGGCAACCGCATCCACAAGATGCTGGGCATCCTCAATGGCACCTGCAACTACATCCTCACCAAGATGGAGACCGACAAGGCGGACTTCGAGGAAGTGCTCGCCGCCGCGCAGAAGGCTGGCTATGCCGAGGCAAATCCAGCTTTGGACGTGGACGGCTTCGACACGGCCCACAAGGCTGCAATACTCGCCAGCCTGGCGTATGGCAAATGGTTCAAGGCGGACGATGTGCAGATACAGGGAATACGCTCCGTCACAATCACCGATATTGAAAGCGCGGCGGAATTGGGATACCGCATCAAGCTGCTGGCCTCCATCAAGGAGGAAAACGGCAAAATACAGCTTGGCGTGCATCCAGCACTGGTGCCTGCGAATTCTCTGCTTGGCAGCGTGAACGACGTGTTCAATGCGGTCTGGGTTGACGCCGATGTGGTGGGCAAGACCATGTACTACGGCAGAGGGGCAGGGCGCCAGGCCACGTCCAGCGCCGTGGTGGCTGACATTGTGGACATCGGCCTGAACCTGGCAAGCGGCGCGTCCAGGCGCAATCCCGCCTTCACCTGCTATGATGGCTATGATGGCTTCATGTCCCAGGACGAGATACTTTCCCGCTTCTACATCAGGATGCTGGTTGTTGAGAAGCCGGGCGTGCTTGCGAAGGTCAGCGGCATCCTTGGCAGGCTTGGCATAAGCCTGGCCAGCGTGACGCAGAAGGAAAACAGCGGCGAGCATGTGCCGATGATCATGCTGACGCATCTTGCCAGCGTGAAGGCCATCGAGGCGGCTTCCAAGGAAATATCGGCCTTGCCTGAACTGGCAAGCGAGCCGGTCATCTTCCGCATCGAGGACATGGGCTGAAGTCAATATGAAACAACGCCGTTTTGACGCCCGTATGATATTCTATGGAAAAGACTGATGTTTTTTGTGTGGAAGCATTAAAATGACGGCATTACTACAATAATCTTGAATAATTAGACGTATGTTTAAGTGCAACGTCATTTAGAAAAAATCAAAAAAACTTATTGAAGGGAGGCATTTGGAGATGTACGGCAAGGAGCAGGAAGACAAGGAAAAAAAAGGCGGGTTCAAGTTGATTCGCCTGGTCATGGCAGTGCTGAGCGTGGTGCTGCTTCTGGCGATTATGCCTGTGTATTCCTACAATCCAGAGGAGGTGGACTATGTGCGGGCCGGCATGGGCGAATTGACGCATAACACCAATTTGTTCGGCATAATGGGCGTCTATGCTTCCTGGTCGCTGCTGATATTGTTTGGGCTGGCGGCCTACCCCATAGCGCTGATGTTTTTTGTATCCTCCTTCAGGCGGCTTTTGTCTCCTGGGCGGAACCGCGAGTTGTCCCTTGACTATTTTGTGTCGTATCTTGTGTTTGCAGTCGGTCTGGCGATGCTATTTGGCTTGTGGCCCAATATGCTGCCCGGCATTGCGGACAGTTTGAACCTGCACAGCCTTCCAGGCGGCGCAGTGGGGCAGAGGCTTGCCTCCCCCAATGGCAAGCTCACCTTGTTCATGAATTGGGCAGGTGTTCTGATACTGTCCAGCGTCATGACTGTGGTTGCCTTTGCGAATATAGTCTATTCTGACTGGCAGCATCTGTTCCGCAGCATGGCGGAGGCATGGAAGAATCGCAAAGATGAGGAACTGCCGCTTCCAAGTAATCGTGGTTCTGTATCTGATGAAGATGAAGATGAGGAAGAACCTGTTTCCGGAAAGGCTTCGGTGCCTGTCCAGGAGCCAGTCAAAAAGTCTCCTGTGAAGGCTGCGCCTCCTGTAGAACATGCCGTGGTGCATAGTTCAAATGGTGAATACACCTTGCCTGGCATGGATTTGCTGGATGAATGGGATGTCAGCAGCTCCACGCTGGCCAGCGAGAAGGAAATCGAACGCAACAAGAAAATATTGCAGGCCACCTTGAGCAATTTCAAGATTGACGCCACCGTGCAGGACGCCGTGCCGGGGCCGCAGGTCACCCTTTTTGAAATCAAGACGGCACCCGGCCTCAAGCTCAGTGCCATAACGCAGCTGGAAAGCAACTTCAGAATGGACCTGGCTGCCCAGTCACTGCGAATACTTGCGCCAATACCAGGCCGGGAACTGGTGGGCATGGAGATTCCCAACGAGAAACGCGCCGTGGTGCCCATGCGCTCATTGCTTCATGACAAGGCATGGACCAGCGGCAAGGAGCAGATTCCGTTGCTGCTTGGAAAGGACATCAGCAACAAGACACAGATTCTGGATTTGGCGAAGGCCCCCCACGTGCTGGTGGCGGGCACCACTGGCAGTGGCAAGTCCGTCTGCATGAATCTGCTGATTGAATCCATGCTGTTCAAGTTCGGGCCAGATCAGTTGCGCTTCATCATGGTTGACCCTAAGGTGGTGGAATTCCAGGTTTATTCAACCCTGCCTCATCTTATTACGCCAGTCATAAACGACGCAGCCGACGTGCCACTGGCATTGAATTGGGCAATCAACGAAATGGAGCGCAGATATCGGGTTCTTGCCAAAGTCGGTGCCAAGGACATTGCCACTTTCAACAAGCGCCCGCCACTTCCTGAAGGAGCCGAACCAATCTTGGACGAAAATGGCGACCCCATCCCGCAGACTTTGCCTTTCATCGTGATTATCATAGACGAGCTGGCGGATATCATGCTGGTGGCGAAGAACGAGGTCGAGAACAAACTGTCCCGCATTGCAGCGAAGTCCCGTGCGGTAGGCATCCATACCATAATCGCCACACAGCGCCCAGACACCCATACTTTGACTGGCACCATCAAGGCCAACTTCCCCGTGAGAATCGCATTCAAGACAGCATCCGTTGTCGATTCGCAGACGATTATCGGCGGCAAGGGCGCGGAATCGCTCCTGGGCATGGGAGACATGCTTTTCATTCCGCCAGGCGCCAGCGATATCAAGCGAATCCAGTGCGGCATGGCCAGTGACGATGAACGCAACAGGGTTGCTCAGTTTGTTTCCGCCCAGGCCGAACAGCACTTTGATGACAGTGTGATGCGCAGGCCTGAGGAATTGGATGCAGACGGCGAAGATGGCGCAATTGATGGTGGCGGCAATGGCGGCGAAGGCAGTCTTTTCCAGAAGGCAGTGCAGGTTATTCTCACTTCCAAGCGCCCGACTGTAAGTTATTTGCAACGTTCACTTGGCATTGGATACAACAAGGCTGCCTCCCTGATGGAGGAACTTGAGGAGCGCGGTGTCGTGGGACCACAGGTTGGCACCGCGCCCAGGCAGATATTGATTACCTCGGCAGATGATATTTCCCCAGAAGACTAGCAATATGAGGAAGCAACAATGAAGACCAGAACTGGTTCAGGAATGGATGAGAATTGGGACGAGGATGAGGAACTCGTGGAAAATGCTGTGGCTTCCGAGGAGAAGAAGGCACAGGACCAGTTGCAAGACGAGGGGGAAAAGTCCGACCCCAATACAGATGGATTGGACGACGACCCCATAGACGATCCTGAAATGCTGGAGGAAGAGGCCGACGAGGACGCGGATGACGGGGAAGTGCAGGATCCACCTGAAGAACAGTCCGAGCAACAGGATACTGCGCCTGCTTCCGCAGAAAAGCAGGATGCAAAACAGGAGGAACTGCCTTTGTTCAATGAGTATCTGAAACCCAATGACGAGAGCAGCAAGAAGAAGGCGCCCCTGGACTTGTCGGATACCCATGGCACCTTTGGCGAACGGATACGGAAATACAGGGAAAATGCGGGCCTTACGGCGGACGATGTGTTTGAGAGGACCCATATTGTCCAAGACTATCTCCAGAATCTGGAGACAGGAAACTATGCGAGTTTGAACGGCAAAATCTATGCCACCAGGCATCTGACGACACTTTGCCGCTGCTATGGATTGAGCAAGAGCCTTCAGGAGGAATTGCAGAAGCTGCTTTCGTCCGAATACGACAAATCAGGTTTTGGCGTTCGGGAAACATCGTTGCCGAATGCAATGTCGGGCGGTGCATCGGAAAACCATGGCACGGGCATGGTGAACAAGCTGCCTGGCATCATCATTGGATTCCTGCTGGTGCTTTTGACGCTTATGCTGGTGCTTGCCATAGTCGTGCCCATTTTGAGCAAGTCACGCACAAATGTGACACAGCCGAAGGACATGGCGCCCCTGGTGGTGCCTCCCCAGCAAACTCCGCCAGTTCTGCCAGTGCCCAATTAGTGATTTCAAGTGGATGATTAAATAGTTTTTAATGGAAAAACGGGAAAAGTTCCCGTAAAAAACAAGAAGGAAGAAAAATGAACAAGAAGACTGTGAAAGACATCGCCCTCAAAGGGGCAAAAGTTGTGATGCGTGTTGATTTCAATGTGCCTTTGAAGGAAGGCGTCATCACCGATGATACACGTGTACGCGCTGCGCTGCCAACCATCAGCTATATCCTGGAACAGGGTGCTTCCCTGGTGCTGATGAGCCATCTGGGCCGTCCGTCAGGAAAGGGCTATGAGGCTGATTTCAGCCTGAAGCCAGTTGCCGACTATCTGGCGAAGATGCTGGGCAAGCCAGTCCAGTTCGCACCAGACTGCATGGCCGCCGACGAGGCAGCAGCCGCACTGAAGCCAGGTGAAGTCCTTATGCTGGAGAACACCCGCTTCTACAAGGCCGAGGAAGGCAAGGCAAAGCAGGCCGAAGGCATGAGCGATGATGAATACAAGGCCAAGAAGGCCGAGATGAAGGAAAAGAAGGCCGCCATGGCCGAGAAGCTGGCCTCATACGGCAATGTGTATGTCAACGATGCATTCGGCACAGCGCACCGTGACCATGCCTCCACAGCTTCCATCTGCAAGTTCATGAAGGCAAAGGGCGCACCTTGCGTGGCTGGCTTCCTCATGCAGAAGGAACTGGACTACCTTGGCAACGCAGTGGAAAATCCACAGCGCCCGTTTGTAGCCATCATCGGCGGCGCAAAGGTCTCCGGCAAGCTGGAAGTGCTGAAGAGCCTCATGAAGAAGGTCAACGCCATCCTTATCGGCGGCGGCATGGCATACACATTCCTCAAGGCACTGGGCCACAATGTGGGCAAGTCCCTGGTTGAGGATGAATTGGTCGAGACTGCAAAGGCAACATTGGACGCCGCAAAGGAAGCAGGCGTGAAATTCCTGCTCCCAGTGGACAACGTGGCAGCCGACAAGTTCGACGCAGAGGCCAACACCCAGGTTGTGGGCAATGACATTCCAGCCGACTGGATGGCACTGGACATCGGCCCCAAGACCGCTGCTCTCTATGCCCAGGAAATCGCCGCTGCTAAGACAGTGGTGTGGAATGGCCCTATGGGCTGCTTCGAAATGCCCAAGTTCGCCGAAGGCACAATGGCGATCTGCAAGGCAGTTGCGGAATCTGGCGCAGTCAGCATCATTGGCGGCGGTGATTCCGTCAGCGCAGTGAACAAGTCAGGTCTTGCCGCCAAGATGAGCCACATCTCCACAGGCGGTGGCGCATCCCTGGAATTCCTGGAAGGCAAGGATCTCCCAGGATGCTCCGCACTGGATGACAAATAATTATTATTGATCCACAGATTCACGCAGATCGGAGCCGCTGGCTTAGCCAGCGGAAAAGACTTGCAATGCCAATGGTTTTGCAATTGCATCTTTAGAAGAAATCTGTGTAAATCTGCGTGAATCTGTGGATAAATTGAATTTAACCACAACAAAAAGAGGAAATAAAAAGAAATGGCACGTCGCAAACTCATCGCTGGCAACTGGAAGATGAACATGACATCTGCGGAAGGTGCACAGCTAATCAAGGATATCAAGGCCCAGTTTGGAGCGGAATGCCCATGCTGCGCAGCCAACAAGCCAGACGTACTGGTATGCCCCCCATTCACCAGCATTGCAGCAGTCATCGAGGCAGCCAAGGGCACATGCCTCAACGTGGGCGCGCAGAACATCCACTGGGAAGAGAAGGGCGCATACACTGGCGAGATTTCAGGCAACATGCTCAATGAGCTTGGCGTCACCTACGTGATTATCGGCCATAGCGAGCGCCGCCAGTACTTCGGCGAGACTGATGCAACTGTGAACCAGCGCACGAAGGCTGCCCTCAAGCACAACATCAAGCCAGTCATCTGCGTCGGCGAGACACTCAAGCAGCGCCAGGCGGGCGAGACTTTGGCTGTAATCGAGAACCAGGTGCGCGCGGCTCTCAAGGATCTTACTGCCGAGGACATGAAGAACGTGACCATCGCATACGAGCCAGTATGGGCAATCGGAACTGGCCTGGCTGCCACAAACGAGGACGCGCAGGAAGTCCATGCCATGATACGCGGCCTTCTGAAGAAGCTGTATGAATGCCCCTGCGTGGCAGATGAGACACGCATTCTCTACGGCGGCAGCATGAATGACGCCAACGCGGCTGGCCTTCTGGCACAGCCCGACATCGATGGCGGCCTCATCGGCGGCGCCGCATTGAAGCCGGACAAATTCGCCACCATCATCAAGGCGGCCATGGGCAAATAACAAGTAGTAGCGACGGCGTCCTCGCCGTCGCACTCTAGACGTTATGTTTCCATGCGACCAATGGGAACGACAGTTCCGCACTATGAGTTCATTGGTCGTACATAATTATCAGTCATGAAGGCCGTAGCCAAGACAAATCTATATTTGCGGGTTCTGGGCGAGAGGCATGATGCCTACCACGAGCTGGAGAATGTGTTTGTGCCTGTTTCTGGCCTTTATGATGATGTGGAGCTGCTTCCTGGTGAGAATGGTGTTTTGCTTCATATTGAGGGCGAGGCGGTACCGTCTGACCAGGACAATCTATGCCTCAAGGCAGCTGAGGCGTTCTGTTCAGCAAGCGGATTGAAGCCGCAGTGGACAATATTACTGCGCAAGCGCATACCAGTTGCCGCTGGTCTAGGCGGCGGGGCCTCTGATGCGGCTGCGGTTCTTCTTTTGCTAAATGAACATTATGGCAATCCGCTGGAAAAAGCCAAACTCGCTGAACTTGCATCATCGCTGGGTGCGGATGTGCCGTTTTTTCTAAAGCCAGAGCCTGCTTTGGGCACTGGCATCGGCGATGTATTAAGGCCAATATGCCTGAACGTGCATTTTGCCCTGCTTGTCGTTACGCCATGTTTTCCCGTGCCTGTTAAATGGACGTATGCACATCTGCCGTCTGCTTTGCCAGAAGAACCGCGCCTGGACGATTTTCTTGCGTCCGCAAAGGGAGACGATATTTATTCATTTGCCAGGATGTGCCGCAATGATTTGGAGGAACCCGTGTTCAAGAAGTTCCCCCTGCTTTGCGCCATGAGGGATTGTCTTATGGAGAATGGTGCGCTGGCTGTGCATGTCTCAGGCTCTGGCCCATCCTTGTTTGCCATCGCCGAAACAGCGAAAGCCCAGGCCATTGCTGAACGCTTCCACGAGAAGTATCATACATTCAAGCCACCAGTGGTAGCCTGTTTCTGACATGGCAAATGGCGAAAAACATTTGTTTCTTGTGAAGCCGCTTGGTTTCTGCGGCGGCGTAAGGCACGCATTGGAATTGTTTGACAAGATAGCCGCCCAGAATCCTGACGAGCAGATCTATGTTTTCCAGGAGCTTGTGCATAACCGTCTGGTCACCGATGCAATGCGGAAACGCAATGCATTTTTTGTGGAGAGCATTGATGCTATCCCTCCCAATGCAATTACCTTGTTTGGTGCACATGGAGTGAGCACCGCAGTTGAGGAAGAGGCAAGAAAGCGCAATTTAAGATGCTATGATGCTGTATGCCCGCTTGTATTGAGGTTGCAGCAGAACGCTGTTTCCGCGCCTGAAAACTTGCCATTGATTTTGTTTGGCGATAGGCAGCACCCTGAAATCAAAAGCGTCTTGGGCAGGACTTCATCCAGGCAGGTTTTTGTTCTGGAAAAACTTGAGGACGTGGAAAAGCTGCCATCAATGGAAGAGGCACTTTTTCTCTGCCAGACGACCAGGAACCAGCAGGAAGTCCGTCAGCTGGCGGCATTGTTGAAGAAGCGCATTCCGCATTTGCATGACAAGGCCAGCGTATGCGAAGCAGTTGCCTTGCGGCAAACCGCCATTGCGGAACTTGCCCCGAAATGCGATCTTATGCTGGTGGTGAGTTCTCCACATAGTTCAAATGGGCGGCGCATGCTGGCAATCGCCCAGGAAAAATGCCATTGTGCTGCACTTGTGGAGGATGAGGAGGACTTGTGCGAGAAAATGCTGGAAGGAGTCTGCAATGTGGGCGTGAGTTCAGCCACAAGCACTCCTGATTGCGCAATCAATGCCGTAATTGCCAAACTGGAGGCATTGGGATACGTCAGATGAATGAGAATAGTCCAAAGAAAGTAGTGCTCCTGGGTTCCACTGGCTCGGTCGGGCGGAATGCCGTGCTGGAATTGCTGGAGCACCGCTGTGACTTCAAGGTCATCGGGCTTGTGGCTCATGACAATATTGAACTCCTGTCACAGCAGGCTGCCTTGCTCGGTGCAGAATATGCAGTCACCACAAACGAAATGCGTTTTCAGGAGCTGAAGGCACTTGCGCCGCAGAAATGTTGTGCCAAGGCTGGAATGGAGGCTATGTTGGAGCTTGTGTCGCGGCACGATGTGGATATTGTGCTGTGCGCAATACTGGGCAATGCGGCAATTCGCCCTGCGTTTGCCGCACTGAAGGGAGGCAAGCACCTTGCCTTGGCAAGCAAGGAGGTGCTTTGCGCCGCTGGCGAACTTGTGATGGCGGCGGCAAGACGCAATCCAAACAGCATAATTGTGCCAGTGGACAGCGAGCATTCTGGTCTTTTCCAATGTCTGCAAGGACGCGACAGTCGTGAGCTGGCCAAGTTGTGGATTACCGCATCGGGCGGCCCATTCAGGGATTACAGCAGTGAACAGCTGGCAAAGGTGACTTTGGAGCAGGCCTTGAAGCACCCTGTTTGGTCAATGGGCGCTAAAATCACAGTGGACTCCGCTTCAATGATGAACAAGGCACTGGAATTGATTGAGACGCATTATCTGTTTGACATGCCAGAATCATGCATTGATGCCGTCATCCACCCGCAGGCCACGGTGCATGCATTGGTT
>JAFZZD010000163.1 GCA_017615955.1 Victivallales bacterium | reverse complement strand
TGAGTGGGCGCCGCCTCGGCGCCCACATAACTACATCCGCACATAGCTCCAGCCGATGGGGTCGTCGTGGTCGTATGGCAGGTATGCGTGGAAGGGGCGGGGGTCGTCATCGAACACCAGGGGCAGAAAATACCTGTCCCCTGGCCAGATGGGCAATTTCATGATGTCCGCCACAGGCACCCACTGCAAGGGGCCCTCGTTGCTCTCCGTGGCGGGAATGCCCTTGTATTTTGTAATAAGGAAAACGAAGGCGAGCCAGTTCTCGCCCTTGGGGCCGAAATTCGTCCAGTTTATTGAGCCGCGCAGTGACATCTCGGTCACCTCAATGCCCGCCTCCTCCCGCACTTCGCGTATCATTCCGGTGGCAATGTCCTCGTTGGGTTCAAGATGCCCGCCAACGCCATTGTACTTGCCGAACTGCTCGTCGTCCTTGCGGAACACGCGATACGTCATCAGCACCTGGCTGCGGTCCTCGGACAGGACGTAGCCCAAAGTGCTGAGTATTGGACAATAGCAGTTGGACATCAGAGCTGCGGGGCCCCCTTGTCCCTCAAGGCGATGACCACCTTGCGCACATCCTGCGCCCTGTCCTTGGGAATCACCAGCACGGCGTCCTCGTTAACCACGACCACCACATCCTTCATTCCCACTACGCCAACAGCCATCTTGGAGCTGTTGTTATAGACGACGCTGGACTGCGTGTCAATCAGCACGGGTGCGCCATAGCTCACATTGCCCGCATTGTCCTTGGGAAATGTCCTGTCCAAAGAATCCCATGAACCCAGGTCGTCCCACACGAAATTGCCTGGTATGACATATACGTTCTTCGCCTTTTCCATCAGTGCGTAGTCAATGGATATGTTTGGCAATGCGTCGAAAATACGGGCTGCGCGTTCAGGTGAATTGGCGGACAACGCCTCGGTAAGATCCTCCAATGTCTCCGCCATGACAGGATTGGCCTTGCCGAATTCGTTCTGGAAAGAACTGAGCCGCCAGAAGAACATGCCGCTGTTCCAGAAGAAGCGTCCGGAGGCGATGTACTGCGCAGCAGTCTGCGCGTCAGGCTTCTCCTTGAAATTCAGCACTGGCATGAGGCCGCCGTTGCGCAACGCGTCCGCCGGTACTTCGATGTAGCCATAGCCAGTCTCGGGGCGTATGGGCTGTATTCCAATGGTGACCAGCCCCTCGGTCTGCTCCGCCGCCTCCATGGCGCTTTCGACAGTCTCCACGAATGGTGCATTGTCTGGTATTCTCTGGTCCGCAGTCAACACGCCCATGGTCACTTCCTCTGGGGACATCTTCGTGCGCGCCAGGATGCTGGCAGCCGCGAAGATCAGGCAGCCTGCGGTGTTGCGCTTGCTGGGTTCGGCGATGACGTTCTCGTCTGGAATGCCCAGTGCCGCATTGCGTATCGCAGCCTGAAGGTGCTGGCTTGTGGCGATGTAGATGTTCTCACGTGGCACAATGGAGGCGCTGCGTGACACTGCCTCCGCCAGTAGGGACTGCCCGCTGCCGCTCAAGGTCAGCAGCTGCTTGGGTCTGTCAATGCGGGAAAGTGGCCAGAAACGCTCGCCGGTGCCACCCGCCATGATCACTATCACTTTCATCTTGCTTTCTCCAAATATTTATTTTAAGGTTGTTCGGATTTGAGACGTACTATACCCCCATACCGCCCATTTGCCACAACACATTCTTAAAATAAAGCATTGCAAAAATCAAGATTTGCTTATAGTATTGTGTTTTTGTGTTCTTTATAAATGAACGGAGATATCCGTGCATTTTACCCACATTTTTTGATTTCATAATTTATAATTCCCACATCATAAAAAGCAATACAAACTGGAAGATTACAATGGAACAGATTTTGACAGCCACCACGAATGAGGCCTCACCACACAACAACGCAGAGGCCGATGCCTCCATCAAGTATCAGTGCCAATTTGAAAATCTGACTTTCGTTTCCCTAGACGCTCCGCTGGCAAGCAATGGAACAGATGTGACACTTCCAAATATCATGCCGCAGGCCGAGTACATGTACGGATGCACCCCCACTGCGGTGGGCATGCTGCTGGGATACTATGACCTCTATGGATACAAAGACAAGGATTTCTCCGCACTCATAGAGGGCGACATCGACATACATTCACGTGGCACGGACGGAAACATCTACAACA
This sequence comes from Victivallales bacterium, assembly GCA_017615955.1. Next base: position 4,612 of record JAFZZD010000163.1, on the reverse strand, counting down.
TGAATGAGTTCGACACGGTACTTGGCAGCTTCATCGCAAGCGTGGAATATGTGTATCGTTTCTTCTCCAGGGATGACCTGTCCGTAATCACCGCCTCCGGCCCCAGCGGCGACTTCACCGAAACTACCCCAGCCGAGGAGTTCGAGTATTCCTTTGTGGATGGCGGCACCACATTGGACACCAGCGTATGGAACTGCCTGGCGGACTACCTGGGCACGGGACAGTACTGGCGCGGGCAGGACAACTTCTCCACTGCAATTAGCTACAGTACGCTAGAAGGCATCCTTGACTACGACACGACCACGGAAATATCAGGCGATGGCTATACACGCACCATCGACTACAGATTCACGTCAATGCTATATGGACTGCACCTCTATGTACAGTCCAGGGGCTTTGAACTGGACACGGAATTGACGGGTTCCTACGAAACCGACAACAATGGCGGAGAGTTCACATTCGAGGACTATATGCGGGAAATCGACGCTGGCCGCCCCGTAATCGTCAGCATCACAGGCCACAGCATGATCGGCTACGGCTACAACGCAGACACCAGGGAAATTATCTTTGATGACACCTACGAGGCCGACAAGCGCATGGTCTGGGACGAAAGCTATTTCTATTCAGGGCAGAACCGCGAATTGCAGTCCATTACAGTCATTGCGTTCCGCACCCAGGCTGGCAACAGAGACCTGGCATTCGAAGGCTCCCCTCTATTCGCGAACCATGCCTCGGCCATTGCCTCCTCGCCATATTTCTTTGCAGGCGACACAATCTACCTTTCCTTCAGTGCCGTAAACGAGGGTGACGCTCCCAGCGGTTCCTTCCACATCACCCTCAATGTGGATGGTGCCATGTATGATGAACTGGAGGTGACCAATCTCCAGGGAAGCGAAAGCCTCCTGTTCCAGGACCATGCACTGGAGGGACTTGCTGCCGGGACACACCAGATAGAGATAATACTGGACAGCGACAACTCCGTCGAGGAGACAACTGCCAGCAACAACAAATACACAGCCACCATACAGGTGCTGCCAGAAGGAATGCAGGTACTCAGCAGCGGCATGACACTCACCACAGGGCAGACGGCCAGCAACACCCTCGTCATCGCCACCAAAGAAGGCGGCAACTTCAAAATCGGAAGCATGACCTTGAATGGCGGCCATGCCGAAAACATCATCCTGCAAGGATACGCCATCAGCGAATACTACGGCTATCCAGCCGTGCTGACTGTCTTGAACGGCGGCACTGCCAACCAGGTCGAAACCTACGAGTGGGGGCGCATTTACGTCAGTTCAGGCGGAACTGTTGAAAATGCCGTGCTGCATTCCGGCGGTGTAGCCATGGTCTATTCAGGCGGCTCCATGGCCAACCTCACCTTCGAGGACGGCGGCTATCTCACCATTTCAGGGGGTGCCATTTCCGGCATGATTTTGAACCAAAATGGATATGCCGAGCTTTACGGAGGGGAAATTACAAACGCGACCCTGAACGGAACACTGGATTTTTACGGCTCACAGGGTGGCATTCTGTCATCAGCCACTATAAATGGATCTTTCAATATGAGAGCATACGGCGGAGCCGTGGCCTCCGACATCGTCATTGGCTCCAGTGGACACGCATACATATATTCAAGCGGCCTGATGAAAGACGTTTCCGGAAACGGACGCATCTTTGCCGCAGGAGGGGCCACAATCAGGGACGCCGAAATCCTCACAGGAGGTCTGCTTCAAATTGGCAACAGGGGCAATTCCGAGGATGCCACATTGCATGCAAATGCATCACAATATGTCTCCAGCGGCGGAACTGCTCTGCGCACATCAGCCGCAGGAGGCTGGCTCAATGTACAAGGCGGCGGCCTCGTCTCCAGCGCCACAATAGGCAGCGGCGGCAGCATGAGCCTCCGCGACAATGCCATAGCCAAAGACCTGACCGTCGAGCAGGGCGGCATAGTCTATAGCTGGTCCCATGGCTACATACAAGGGCAGCTTGCAATCGGCGGGCGCGTACAGGACGTAAGCGCCGACAGCGTTGCCGGCGTAACAAGCTATGTCTTCAATGTGCAGACGCAGATGGGCGAGGCTTTTTTGGAATTCTCATCTGGCGGCATCGCCGCAAATGCCAACATCACAATTAACGTGGGCAACGCCTGGGGCGAATACACACTCGTCAAAGGAGACCTGGCCAACCTCGCGACTGCGACGATTACAGTCAAAAGCGATGTGTACTCAAGCAATATTGCCTCCAGTGGCAGCGTGACACTGGGCGACGGGCGAACTGTCCAGCTTGCCAAATCAGGAAACGACTGGACCCTGTCTGTTTCGGGGACGGACAACACGCCGCCCGCCGCACCAGCGAACATCACGTCAAATCTGCTCGACAACAATCTGTGCGCCTCATGGCAGGCAGTGCAGGACTTCTCCGGCGTCAAATACGAGGTGGAATATTCCAGGGATGCGAATTTCACGGAGGCCACCTCACTGCTATTAACCGAAGCCAGCTTCGAGCTGCCGTTGGCAAGCGGCACTTGGCATTGGCGTGTGCGCAGCGTGGATGGCGCGGGAAACACATCGCCCTGGTCAAACGCAAATGAAGTTGAAATCGACTATGTCAAGCACCTGTCGGGCAAACTGAACCAGAGGCAGACTTCATATTCCGATGTGACACTGGACACGGGTGCCTCCATCACAGCCGGCAATCCAGCTTGCCTTCAATGGCTGACCGATGGCTTCAACGTGACTTTGCAAGGATACAACAGCCTGTCCTGCTCCGGCTACCGCAACGCCAACATCCTGTTTGCTGAAGACCCGTCTTGGGGAGACTACTATGACGGCACAGTCACTTTCGCCGGCACCAACATCACACTGCATTCGGAAGTGTCAAACTGCATCACAGCTGCCGGCATCAGAGGCAACAACCTCACAGTGAACTTCGTGGACGCAGCCTGCGGCGCGGAAAGCATCGTATTCGAGGCGTCAAACGGCACTTATGGGCCAGGGCAATTCGCCGCCGGCGTCCAGGCGGCGGGCACCCTTACCGTAAACGGCGACTTCGGCGGGACTATTTCTTGTGTCATGGACAATTCTGATTTTGCCGACTCATACTGGGTACATACAGAAGGCTTTTATGCAATTGAAGACCTGGACTTCAACGGCGACATGAACGGGACCATCTACCTTGCGAATCATTCGCCGGCGACCAATTACGCATACGGCCTGTTTTCCAATGCAAACCTGACTGTGAACGGCGACATCGGCGGCCTTATCATGGCCAATGCAAGTGATTGCGCATACGCCCTATACGGTAGGGATTCCATTACTGCCTCAATAAGCGGCACACTCTTTGCTGGAACTTCCACAGAGGAAAACAACCAGGCCAAACTCACCGAAAAACTCAGGAATTTCAATGCAAACAAGGAAGAGCTGCTGGAGCTTTCCCAAGATCATTATTCGGTCTATACGCAGGGTGCAGCCAATATCTCACTTACTGACAATGCCCTGCTCATCGGCAAGATTTATGCGGGAAGCGGCTCGCAATTCACGATTTCAGCCGCGGCCTCCTTCTATGGCGACATCTACACATACTATTCCACAGGCATACTATTCAAACTGGATGACGCCTCCTTGGCGGGCACACGCCTGGCATTGTCATCATGGAACACACGCCTGTCCCTGACAGTGGATGCAGGCAATATCGCCTCCAACGGCACATACTCCCTGGTGGAGGCAGCCTCGCTTTCATCCATCAGCGGCATTACATTGATGACCGCAGGGGAAACTTCCCAAAGCCTGAAACTCAACAAGTCAGTTACCGTGGAAGGCATCACATACTCCCTGGCAACGCAAACAGCAGGCGGAAAGCAGACGCTGGCGCTCACCGTATCGGGCATCGTAATACATGACACCGAGGCACCAGTGCTTACAGGCCAGGTACAGGCACTGCAAGGCGAAGGACGCACCGCCACACTGAGCTGGAACGAGGCAAGCGACAATGTGGGAGTGGCTGGCTATGAACTGAATTGGGACGGCGATATCACCCAGGTAACGCAAACATCGTTGCTACTGGAGAACATAACCGCCGGCCTCCACACCGTGCAGGTCAGGGCCTTCGACGCGGAAGGAAACTATTCGGATTGGACCGCAGAACAGAATGTGGAGTTCATCGACAACAAGGCACCTGTCCTGGTCAGCTTGTCTCCATCCACCCTCCTCCCCACCAACGAGAATGTATTCGTGACCGCCACATACACGGACGACTTCGGCGTGTGCGACATACAGTACCGCATTGCAGACGGCGATTGGAAGGAAAACAACGAACCTGTCGAAATCGAGGAAAACACCACGCTTTCATTCCGCGCAATCGATGCTTCAGAGAATGTCTCCGAAATCACCCAGCTGACAATAAGCAATATCGACAAGGTGCCCCCCGTGATCAGCAATGTTAAGGCGGACGTGACAGAACTCACCAACGGCAATGTCACCGTCACTGCGGAGGCCAGCGACAATGCCAACGCAGTCACCCTGTTTTACTCGAAAGACGGCGTCAACTATATTGAATACCCCGTTGGCGGCGTGGTGTTCGAGGAAAATGGCAATGTCGTATTCCAGGCGGT
>JAFZZD010000162.1 GCA_017615955.1 Victivallales bacterium | reverse complement strand
GCCAGGGCACTGCATTATGCTGTTGCAGAATGATTTTGGAATCTGGATATAACGGTAGTCCTTGTCATTCGGAACCGTGTGCGAATTGACGCCAAGATAGCTGAGCACCCACCAGTCCCAGGGGACATTGTTGACCGCGCCTGGCGAAACAAAGCCACGGTGCACATACTTCTTGTCAGTGGAGCCCGATTTCGGAAGGTTTCCAGGAATGATGATGTCATCATTGTCCAGCGAATACATTATGATCGCCATTCCGCACTGCTTTATGTTGCCGCTACACGAGGTGGTCTTTGCCGCTATGCGCGCCTTGCCCAGCGCCGGCAGCAGCATAGCCGCAAGTATAGCAATGATTGCTATTACAACCAGCAATTCTATGAGTGTGAAATTCCGTTTTTTCATTTCAGTTCTGCCTTTCCATACCATTGTAAGTTACGTTTATATTACATTTTGATTAATTATATCAAAAATGGACAGCCAAGTCAAGGGGTGACAAATAAAAAACTATCCTTTGAGCTCGATTATTCTTGGATTGACATTCGCCAGCTGGTCTATGTTCACATTGAATGTCACCATTCTTCCCTCGGCCTGGTGCAAATGCTTGAATTTGATGAAATCCTCCGCTGGGAAGCGCAGCGTGGTGAATTCAGGAGGAACGCTGTGCTCATTATAGACCCACATTCGGTTATCCGCGGTAATCCAGCGATGGTCCTGCATCTCAAGTGTCTTCGGCGCAAACTCCTGGTCCAGCTCGACGGTCTCGCCTGCATAATAGTCCTGCCAGGTCGAGTAGAGATGCGAGCGCCCCACGCCTGCGCTGAATGTCACCGCGCAGTCCGAATGCCCGCGCTTCGCCGCGACATTAAGCTCCTCCCAGGGGAACTGCCAGTCCCCCATGTCGCAATTGATGGTCTGCCTAGGTCCCTTCGGATCAACGGAATAGCCGCTGTCAAACCACCAGGCGGAAATGCCCTTGCCATAGCGTTCCGCCGTGAATGAGACAATGTCCAGAATGTTCCTGGCAAAGCGGTCAAGCCCGCCGTCCTTGCCTCCTGAATACCCGCTCGCCCTCTCCCATTCGGGATCGTCCCCGCCATTGCAGGAATGGTTGTAGTATGCGATGAAACGCATGTCTCGCGCGGAAAGCTCCTCTATTATCTCCCCTATCAGATCCCTCTTCGTCGTGCGGCCAGGCAATATTCCCTCCAGCGCCTTGTTCGGGCACGCCAGGCACTGCTTGGCGTGCGTCAGGGTGAAGATGCAATGCCTGGCATCCACTGAGGACAATGCATCCGCCAGTTTCATGACATCGAAGCGCTCCACGGCCTCCTGGTATGGCAGATGCTCGCCATTCTGGCACATGGTCTGCGTCGTCCAGTGAAAACTCAATCCAAAACTGCCCTTCATCCAGCTTGTGTCAGCCCTTTTGTACATTGCCACGAACCTTTGTTGAAATCCACTTTCGGGCGGGCACGTCAAGGCCGCGCCCCTGCATGAAATTATACACGGCGGTCTCCAGGCAAGGCCCTATCCTGCCCCAGTCCGGCGCACCCTTCTCGATGTAGCCGATTTCATTCCTGGCGAAGAGCGGCCTTCCAGCGTCAGGCGCGTCCGGCAGCAGCTCAATTCCGAACTGTCCTGGATTCCGCGCGATGGAACTGTGCGCAGTCAGCGCAAAGCGGTGCCAGAACGCCGACTGGAGAATGCCCTCGGCAAAGCAGCCGCGCACAAAGTCCAGCGCCTGCACCGCCTCCTGCACGGTCTCCGTCGGGAAGGCGTACATAAGATACGCGTGGACCATGATCCCCGCCTCGCGGAAATTGCGCATCACTGCCTGCGCGCATTCCGTTGTGATTCCCTTGTTCATCAATTTCAGCAGGCGGTCGTGCGCGCATTCCAGCCCGCCAGTCACGGCAATGCACCCGGCATCGGCCATAAG
>JAFZZD010000161.1 GCA_017615955.1 Victivallales bacterium | reverse complement strand
CAACCTGTGAGGAGACATCTAGAATTTTGCCCTACTAGTTGTCCAACTTGAGTGAGCGCCGCTTCGGCGCTCACATAAAAGCAACTGTCTGATTATTTCGCCAAATCCTTGAGCGAGGCCACCTCGTCGTCGGTCAGTTTGCGCCATTCGCCGCTGGGCAGTTCGCCTAGCTTGAGTGTGCCAAGCGCAACACGGGCCAGGCGCAGCACCTTCAGCCCACAGGCGGCGCACAGGCGGCGCACCTCCCGCTTCTTGCCTTCCGTCAATGTCAGCTCCAGCAGAATGTGCTCGCCATCACGACGGCGTATGCGGACGGATTTTGCCCGCAGCATGTCCCCTTCGTCCTCCACGCCTTCCAGCATAGCCTTGCTGTCCTCTTTGGAGAACCTTCCTATGCAGTCCGCCACATACAGTTTCTCCACCTGGTTGGATGGATGGGTAAGTGCCTGGATAAGCTCGCCGTCATTGGTGAAGAGCAGAAGCCCCTCCGTGTCCCTGTCCAGGCGGCCCACGTAGCGGAGTTTGCGCATATTGTCAGGCAGCAGTTCATATACCAGCCTTTTTGCGTGTGGGTCTTCGCTGGTGCAGGTATATCCTGCTGGTTTGTTCAGCAGAATGTATGTCGCCGCGTCCAAGGACAGTTCCTGCCCGTCGAAGCAGACCTTGTCCACTCCTGCGGTCACCAGGCACACCGGGGTTGTCACAGTTTCGCCGTTCACCGTCACATGCCCTTCCGCAATGAGTTCCTCGCAGTTGCGGCGCGAGGCAAGCCCTGCGTTGGACATGTATTTTGCCAGCCTCATCGGCTCGTTTTCGTTCTTTTTTATTTCTTTCTTCCTAAACATAACTACATTCTGTGTTCCTTGTCTAAAATGTTGCGGATTTTCTGCGCCAGACTGTTGAGCGAATATGGCTTGCGCATGAAGCCCATGGCACCGGAGGCAAGAAGGTCCTGCACATCCGCCTCGTCCACATAGCCTGACATGAGCAGTACGCGCACATTCTCGTCCGCCTCCTTCAGCAGCGGGAAGGCTTCCCGCGCATTCATCACAGGCATCATCATGTCCATCAGCACCAGGTCGATTTCACCTGAATTGGACTTGTATATCTCCACTGCCTCCTTGCCGTCATTGGCAAGAAGCACGTGGTATCCCAGGCCGCATAGCATACCCTGCACCACGTCCCAGATCATGTCCTCGTCATCCACCAGCAGTATGGTCTCGCGCCGTCCATTGATGTCCCGTGCCTCGACACCAGTGTCAGTGCTGCTTTCCGCCAGCGGGAACAGCAGCATTGCGCCTTTGGAGACGCCGTCCTTGTGCAGGCAGAATTCGCCGCCGTGCACCGCGGCCATGCCTGACCAGCGCAGCAGGCTGCTGTCCATGTCCGCAGTGCCCAGGCAGTAGTCCGTGCATTGCCTGTAGTCCTTAAGTTCAAAAGGCACGTCTTTTCTTTCCAGGCAAATCACCGTGAAATTCCCGGCCTTGAGTTCTGAACGCAAGGATGAAATCTCATCGGCGTTGATTTCCACGTCGCAGGTGCGTATTGTGACGTCCCCGTATGGGGACATTGCCTCCACCAGCTGAAGCAGGTACCTTTGCAGCAAATGCACATTGGCATTGATGAAGGCGGTGGAGCCTTTGTCCACGGAGACGGAATGCTCACCTTTCCAACTGCCTGCGACACCATCCACAATGGGCGACAGCATAAGGGATTCCATCT
>JAFZZD010000160.1 GCA_017615955.1 Victivallales bacterium | reverse complement strand
CCCCCCCTCCATGGATTCTGGATGCCGATCCCCAGAAGGCCCTGGAAATGCTCTTCGACAATCAGAACCGTTTTACCGCCGTCATTGCGCAGGACATCATGGCGATTCGGATTCTGCAGGAGGCGCTAAAACGCCAAATTCCCGTGCCTGAGTCCTTCTCTGTCCTTGGAATCGATGGAATGGATGCTGGAGACTACACGGTGCCTCGCCTTACCTGTGTCTGTCAACCGCAGGCGGAACAGGGTGCTGCGGCCGCAGAGCTCCTTCTGGAGTGACTGAAGTCGGGGCATCGTCCGGAAGGACATCTTCTGCTTCCCTCCATCTGCGAGCGGGAAAGCATCGCCGAGCCGAGGGAATAAACCAATGCGGAAACTGAAAATGTAAAATTTATTTTTTTACGGCTCCTTGGCGCAAAACGGTCATTTGAAATGTGGCGCGGACTTGATTTCGTTACAATGTCCATTGCCATCAATGTCAATATGCTCTATCATTGCTCCATCGGGCGCGTAAGTGCGCACGGCAATGCCGTTTTGCCTTAAATCAACGCGCACCACAGAGGCCTGAATGTCCCCTGCCTTGTTGGGGCCAGACACCGTAAACACAGGAAATATGTAGTTCTCGCCGGAAATCAGTCGCTCCGGCTCCACCATTGCGGCAATCTCCGCCTTGCCAGGGATTCCCCTACGATAGCGATGAACATGCCCGCTCAACCATAAATCCACCCGACTGCGGGGATTCTTCCCCGCAAACCATGGGTCGGCAAGCGCCTTCAAATTGTCCGTGATGAAACTCGCGTCATGCGAATATGGCGCACTGTGAGCCAGCACAATGCGTCGCCTCGCACTGCACCACTTCTCCGATTGCAACGCCTTTTCAAGAAATGCCTTCTGATGCTCCAGCAAATGGTCTGCCACCATATTCAGCATGGACGCGCCGCGTTCGCCAGGCGCACCGCATTCCAGGCAATCCAGCACCAGAAACGCCGTGTCTCCATAGCGAAGCACACCATAAGTGCCACCGCCTGGCATTCCTAGGAACTTGGAATAGTCCGCCATCTCCTTACCCCGCAGTTCATGGTTTCCACGCACTGGAATGACAGGCATGCCCTCGGGTTTGGAATTGTAGGTTTCAGGCAAGAAAAAATCCAGCCAACGCCTGAAGATGAAACTGTTTCCAATGTCCCCGCCAAACACGACAAAGGCACAGCTTGGCGCATCCGCCGCCTTGAAAAAGCCCTTCAGGATGTCACGCTGCTGTTCTGGTGGAAACTGCAAGTCCGCCATAAAAAGGAAACTTGCAGTGGCATTGTCCTCGGGCACAATCGTGAAGCTGCGGACATCCGGCAAATGGATTGGCGCCCTGAAATCCAAAGGATCCAGCATCACAATGCGGAATTCATATTTGCCGGGCTCCAATCCTGAAATGCGCACACGATGGAAATCCGAGAGGCGGATCTGCCCGTCCGCCTCGTCCCATTCCACATTCCATTCAGCCTCGCCTGCGCGACGATACTCCACGCCCGCTGGCACGTTGCCCTGGGTAATGAAGCCCACGCTTATTCCATCCTGGTCTGGGTGCGTAAGCCAGGGGCCATTCTCAAGTGCGGGAAATGACGCCAATCCGGCAACTGAGCCACAACCGAATTGCCATGTGGACGCCCTCCCTCTGCGCACGCGAATTGCAAGCAGATTCTCGCCTTTTTTGACTGGGATGTAATATTTGTTGGCACTTGGCGCATAATCGCCTATGCCATTTCCCTTGTCAAATGTCGAATAACAGAGTTCGCCATTGACAAAAGTCTCAAACCACCAGTCCACCGATGTGCCAATCACGGCAATGCCAGACTTCTGCGCCTGGAACACATTATAAAGAATCAACTGATCATTCATCTTCTTCTGCCCTGGCGTCAGCTGATCAAGGTTAATTTCCTGTCCCGCAAGGTGAAAAACCTCACCATGCGCTGGTCCATTCTGCCAGGTGCTGTCTTCAGGCACGGGTGCAAGACGCCAGTGCTCATTCAGCAGTATGGGGACAAGCGTTTCCTCAGTCAGACTCGCCACCTCCGCATGATGCGAGGCGGCAAAGGGAGCCTGCGCCGCCGAGGCGGCAAAGGCAATGAGCAAAAGCAATAACGCAATTTTTTCTGACATGTCTTTTATGAGCGGACAGGGCATGAAATGAACGATGGTCTTACTATAACATTTGCCTGAAGCCACGCAAGTCGCCATGTCGGTTTTCAGGAACTTTTTCCAGCAGACCTTGAATCCCTGAAAAAATCCAAGTTTGATCCAAAATAATTTTGATCCAAAATAATGAGGAGGCTGTCTTGAAAACTTTTTTGGGTATATATTATTACTGTCTTGCAGGTAACGGGTGTTTACTCTGTTTAGAACCGCGCCAACACTTGTATTCGCAGAGGTCTCGAATCAATGAAAAACATCACTTTGATCATCCTGGCATTGTTCTCCCTATTGCTCAAAGCGGAAGATATTGATTTCCTTAAACTCAACGCGGAGCAGAAGGAAACTTCCCCCTCCGTCAGATACGCGTCCAGCCTCCACCCTATCGCCATTCTT
>JAFZZD010000159.1 GCA_017615955.1 Victivallales bacterium | reverse complement strand
TTTTAAGGATATTGGTTGCAAAACCAATATAAAAACCTTAAAAACTCTGCGTCTCTGCGCCTCTGCGCCTCTGCGTTAAAAACTCTGCGTCTCTGCGCCTCTGCGCCTCTGCGTTAAAGAAAGCGTCTCTGCGTTAGAGTTCTTTGGCGATGGTCAGGATTTGCTCCGGGGTAAGTGCCACATCGAACATCTTGAATTCGCAAATGCCGCCATTGAAGCCGTAGGCACTGCAATTGTACGAACCGATGGTGAATGGGCGTGGCTTTGTGGGATAAATCTTCTTGTCGGTGGAAGCCGCTTCAATGCCATTGTAGTAAATGCGCAGCATATTGCCGTCATTGCTGATCGCGATGTGGTTCCAGGTGCCTTTGGCAACCTTGACCTTTGAGGGTGGCACGGAGAAGCCGCCACCAGTCTTGGATGTGCCCTGCCCCATTGTCGCCCTCAACGAGCCCCATCCGTAAAGCAGACGGAAGCCTGGGCCATAGTCAGACGGCGTGTTGCCGAACACGGTGTATTGCATACTGCCCGACAGGCCCGTGTCTGGCTTGAACCAGCACATCGCTGTGAATGGCTTGCTGAAGTCAAAATGCTCGGAGGCTGGTATCTCTATGCTGGCAAAGGGCCTTTCCTTGCATTTGAGGTCGTTCTTGATGTACAGCGCCTGGCCTCCAAGACGGCCTGGCCCCCACTCCAGCTTCTCCTTCGCCACCGCTCTGGCCTTGAACTGCCTGCTGCCAGTGGAGACTATTGCATCAAAGTCACCTTCAGTCAGATTCAACTCCCAGACTGGCTTCGGCATCTGCCCAAAGCACAACACAGCCAACAACACAAATATGGACAAGAACAATTTCTTCATTGTGCGCCTCCCTTATTTCTCATAGACCTCGATTTCGTGGATTTCCGCATACCTCTTCTTGGGCATGAGCTTCTTCATGTTGATGCGCACTGCATCCGCCTGGCGCGGTGCAAACTTGTACTCGCCAGCATCGCCCTTGAATTCATTTTCCTCGGCCACTGTCACCCATTCGCCATTCACGCGCACCTGCAAGTCAAATGCGGCAATGGACTGGTTGGCTGTATAGACCTTAATGCGCCCCATGGTCTTTGGCTCCTTGAACTCCATCTGCAGCCAAATCGGCATCTTGGGATCCACCTTGGAATTGTAGATCAGGTAGCCCTCGTTGTTCTGGGGACCGTATGCCGCAAAGCCCTCATACACGCCGTCCGCCACATGCCAGAGCATTGTGTCTGGCCTGCGACCGCCATGCTTGTTGGAGTTGGATGTGACCTTGACGGTCTCGCCTTCAAAACGCTGGTGCGCCAAGTTGCCTGGCTTTTTGCGTGAGGCATACATCTTCTCGATTTTCGCCTCAACATCCTTCAGCAATGGCAGACCGAAGTCACGTGCATCGGTGGTGTAAACCCGCGCGTCGAAGTTGGTGAACGTGTCGGAGAACACATTGCCCTTGGCTGTTATCGTGCGTCCCTCACGCAAAACATACAACTTGCGGTTGCCCAGACCTGGCACCGTGAAATTAGCCTTCTGCGAGTCTGTCGAAAGGCCAGCCGCCAGAATCCAGTATTCCTTGCCCACCTTCTTGACGCGGATTGCTGCATTCACATTGTCGCTTTTCGCGCCAGGGAAGTCAGGCGTGGTCATGGCGGGAGCCAGCACCCTGGTGCACTCCTGGGCGAAGTCCGTTATGCCAATGTCCAGCTCTGGATAATGGCAATTCGCAAAGTTGTAGAATTCAACGGCATTGGTACCCAGAGTGAAGGCCAGCAGATATTGCGTGCGTATCTCGTCATAGCTGGGAATGCGGCTGTTGGCTGCCCCGCAGTCGCCGTAGTTGAAGCCCTGCTGCAGGAACGCAATGGTCTGGTGGTTGCCGTGCGAATTGTTCATCGCCCTGGCCTGCGAGCAGAAAATCGCCACCTTGGAGAAGTCATTGCGGGGCTTGCCATGGGCTGGATTCGGATATGGATGCAGACCATTCAGCTCCGCCACATAATAGAAGTCCTGGGTGCCAGCGACGGTGTCGTTTGAAACCAGCAGCGGATGGTACGGATCCTCGTCCCTGATAATATCCGCAAAATGCTTCAATGCGCTGGCGGACACGCCTGAGATTTCTGGCTCATCGCACAGATAGTACGCAAATTGGTTGTCCCCATTGTCGGCAATCTTGCGCACTTGTGCGCGAATGATCTTCTCCATTTCAGGCGTGATGCGTGGCATCCTCAGGAATTTGTGGGTGGGGGCGCTGGACCACATGAGCGCACCATCTACACGCTTGTACGGAATGTTGATTTCGCTGGAGACGCGGCCATTTGCACCATCGATGTCCCTCGTGCCCCAGTTGAACACTGGGAAGTACTTTTCCTTTTCAATGTGCCAGATGCCGTCCTTATCCCTCCATGCCTCGCCTTTCCTGAAAGGCAGCTTCCTCAAAGGAATGGTAGCGTTGTGCTTGCCAGCCTCCGCGAATATGGTCATCTTCCCGTCTGGTAGCGCCGCCACGGGGAATGTGACTTTTGCGTTTCTGGCCACGTTCTTCTCCACCAGCACCTTGCCCTCGGCATCCTTGATGCCAGTGCGAATCGTGCTTATGTCAGTCGCCTTGCAGAGCAGCTCGTATTCCACGTTCTTCAGCTCTTGCGATACAAAGATTGCATTACGATACCAAGGTGCAATCAATTTAATATCTAAAGGTGAAAATTCCACATCATGGCGGAAATAGCTCCTCTTGAGAATGCGGCGGCTTTCAGGCACAAGCACGTCAGTGATTAGCTGGTATGTGCCCTGCTCCTTGAGCGCAATGTCCCTGAACTCGATGTTGCGCTGTTCCTTGGGCGCGAACTTCTCCTTTACGAATGCGCCGGTGATGCCCTTGTCTCCGCCGTTCACGATGAAGTCCAGCACAATCTCCTGTGCCTTGTCCGCCATATTTGTCACTGGCACCACCACATTTGCCTTGTACTTGCCTTCATCAAGTCGCACCTGCATGGTGGGCACCGTGATTTCCCAGGAATACTCCGCCAGATTCACATTGATGCCCTCCACTGGCACGAATTCACCCGCCACATGGAAGAGACCGCTCTTTGTGATGGAGGATTCCTCGGCGAAGGGAGGCTCCCAGTCGCCGCGGGCAAAGTTGAAGCCCCAGGTCGTATTGTTGGGCGTGATGCTCATTGTGGAGAATGGCAGTTTAGCCTCGATGATGTACATGCCCTCCTGATTGGAAACAGCAGCCTTCATGTTGGACTTCCACTTGTTGTCCCCAACATATCCGCCTTCCGTGCGGCTTGCATTGTAGATTTTGCCGTTGATGCCAATCAAGTAGTGGAAATACCTGTTCTGTGTGAAGTTGGGGTCCACCATGATCTCAACATGGTCATTGGAGTACGCATCCCTCTCTGGCCTCAAGGCTGGCTTCTGCCCTGCGGGACGATAGCACTTGAACGCCACGTAGAGCGCACTGCTGTCGTATGTGAGAAAGGCTTCCGTCTTGAGCGAGGCTGGCGTGCCTAAGCTCAGCTTGTTGAACTTGTCGAACTTCAATGCGTTCTGCCAGCAGGCATCGTCCAGCACGCCGTCAATGACTGGCGCCTTCGCTGCCGCCTGGCTGATTTTATACGGGGCCGACATGGCGACTAGCGCCAACAACATCAAAATGGAGATGATTCCTCGTTTCATTGTTTTCAGTCCTTTGGTTGTAATCTGTTTTATTTTCTTATATGGCAAACGTCCTGAG